>JAETTS010000009.1 GCA_021769025.1 Enterocloster bolteae | reverse complement strand
GGTTTAGTACAGCCCGGATCTCCACGGTGTCACCTCCAGCCATAACCGCTGTCATCTGTTCCACCCCGGTGTTCAACTGATACACACTGTCTTTCTGGATCCCTGAGGCATCTGCCACATACTGGAAGGGAAGCACAGCCGTAGAAGCCTTTACCGGCTCCGTATCATCAGAGGTCATGTACAGAAGAGATACTTCCAGCGCTCCGTCAATACTTAGGGCGTCCTCCCGAATCTCTACTTCATCAATCTTAATGGATGCGTCATTATGGCAGATCTGAAGAATCCGGTCTGACGGTTCCATCTGAATGCGCTCAGAGATCTTACATTTTCCCGTATTTTTCGACAGCAGCCGGTCAAAAGATACCTCTCCTCTCTGGAGTACTACCTCTCTGTCCGTGGCATATAGGTCACTTAACAGTTCTAATGGCTGCTCTTCATAAAGTTTCATGTCCAGTTCCAGCACGGCATCCACTTCCAGGTCACGCATCTCGCCGTCATAATCTGGTTTGGATTCCAAATCTTTATGTACCAGACGCAGGGCAATGGAGGGAACCATGCCTTCTACCGCCTCCGGCAGGTCCACATCCCCTGCAAAAGGAATGGATTCTTCCAGCCACTGAACGGGGGTATTCTCCCCTTCGCCATTATAGATCAGAAAGATAGCCAACTCCCCTTCTACATGTACCTGGCCATCCAGAGGTTTTGTGGATGCTCCCATAAGCTGCATCTCACTCCACAGAATCCGTTCAATGCTGGGTTTACTGCTTGACAGGGAAATGTCTTCCTTAATCCGGTACGTGTCTTTTCTCCGGACTGCAATCGCCGCCACATCGATGGTCCTCTTTAGAGTCTCTGCATTTTCCCCGTTCATTTCCACATCCACGGCGGCCTCTCCGTCACACAGAGCCTCCGCTCTTACATTTAATGTCACAATCGCCTTTATACTTAGTTTCCTGGAATTAATCATTCCGGCTGTCAGATCTTCGATCTCCCAGGATACGCTTAAATCGTCCCGCTCTCCCAGTTCCGGCACATTCACCGGCTCTTCCAAAGGGATACTGCCAGCCAACGTCTGCAGGCCGCCCTCTTCCTTGCGGTACAAGACCTGAAATGCCAGTTTTCCTCTTATAAGCACCCGCTCCCCCTGATTTTTTACGGACTCTATCACCATATCCCCGGAGCTTAGAATCACCTGTGCCATATCATCCATGGTATCCGGAACAATAAAATCATCATCCATCGTCACCTGAGTCGCCGTGTTGCTTTTAAAGCGGTTCATGCGTATATTTTTCTTTACCAACTCCATCATATCGATACACCCACCTGTCTTTCTATCAGCCTTTTATGCTAATGTATGTAAGGGCCCTTTGATTTATACCGGGAAAATCATATTGACAATTTTAGGTTTTACTCATAAATTATTGATTAAACGATTTTACAAAAGAGGATGATGAACAATGAACACAGAACCTGTTTCCAGTATGGAAACCATTTTACAGGATTTCCGCGCATCCATGGAGTTCCACAATATGGCGGAAAACACGATTCACGCCTACCTGTATGCAGCGGAGCAATTCCTGACAATGTATGGAACAATCAATCACGACAACCTAATGCTCTACAAGTGTTATCTTGTGGAACATTACAAGCCGCAAACCGTAAACCAGAGGATTCGGGCATTAAATTGCCTCCTGGAATCCCTCCACCTTTCTACGCCCCGGATCCTGATGATCCGCGTCCAGCAAAAGCCTTTTCTGGAAAATGTCATCAGCCAGGCAGATTACGAGTACCTGAAAAAATGCCTGGTAAGGGACGGTAACCTGCTCTACTATTTTGTTATCCGCATGATGTCCACCACCGGAATGCGCATCAGTGAGCTGGTCCGGCTTCAGGTGGAAGATGTAAAGCGCGGACATATGGATATCTATTCCAAGGACAATAAGATCCGCCGCATTTATATCCCTAAGAAAGTTCGCAAAGACTGCCTGAACTGGCTGAAAAATATCCCCCGCGACTGCGGATATGTCTTTGTCAATCGAAATGGCGATGATCTGACCCCGGCTGCCATCCGCGGCCAGTTAAAACGCTTCACCGTGCTGTACGATCTGGATCCTTCTGTTGTCTATCCCCACGCATTCCGGCATCTCTTTGCCAAAAACTTTCTCAAAGTTCATGGAGACATCAGCATGCTTTCTGATATTTTAGGGCACGAAAGCATTGAAACGACTCGTATCTATCTGCACAGAAGCAGTGCGGAACAAAAAAAGATCGTCAATCAAATCGTCGATTGGTAGTCGCACCAGGTCTTGTTTTTGCAGCATCGAAAGGAATATTCTACATATGAAAAAAAAAGACTCATTAAGCGCTTTCCAGGATTATCTCAGAGATAGGAACCTGGCGCCAAACACTATCAGCACTTACTCTGGCAGCGTCCGCCTATTTTTAAGCATGTATCCGGAGTTGTCACTAAAAAATCTGAAAAAATATCGGGCAGCCTTGATTTCACGCTATAAACCAGCCACTGTCAACCAACGAATTCACGCCATGAACAGCTACCTTCGTTTTCTTGCGGAAACCTATGAGGAAGAATTCCTGTTTCTAAAAGATTACCGAATCTCCTCCGTAAAAATACAGCAAAAGACCTTTCAGGACAATACCATTTCCAATGAAGACTATAAACTGCTAAAATGCAGCTTAAAGGCAGACGGCAATGATTTCTGGTATTTTGTCGTCCACTTTCTGGCAGCCACCGGAGTCCGGGTCAGCGAACTGACTAAAATAAAAGTGGAACATCTGTCCCACGGCTACCTGGATCTGTACTCCAAAGGAAGCAAGATCCGGCGCATCTATCTTCCCGATTTTCTCTGCAAGGAGGCGCTGGAATGGTGTTCAAGAAAGGGCCAGAGAAGTGGCTTTTTGTTCTTAAACAGACAGGGCAAGCCCATCTCCTCCAGAGGCATCCACAGCCAGCTAAAACATTATGCCCTGCAGTACGGCATTGATCCTGAAACCGTATATCCCCATTCCTTCCGCCATCGGTTCGCCAAAAATTTCCTGGCAAAGTTTAATGACATTGCCCTTCTGGCAGATCTGATGGGCCACGGAAGCATTGAGACCACCCGCATCTATCTGACCTGCTCCAGCAGAGAGCAGAAGAAGCTTCTTGACAAAATCATCACCTGGTAAACCTGCCATCTGGCGGTGCCGAAGCTCAGAAGAATGTATCATTGCAGAAACACAGAGGGCATCCTGTAGATATGGCAGGATGCCCTCTGGCAATGTTCCTTTTATGCTCACCCTATACGTTTCCCACTTATCTGGCTATTTTGGAGTTTCCGGCTGCAAATTCTGCCTTAGTTCTTCCAGCTGCCGTTCCAGTTCTTTCACCCGTTCCTCCATCTTGCAGTAATGTTCCATGGATACCATCCGTTTCTCCTCCTTTGGAAGAGGTATCCCATTCTTCTTCACTGGACGGGCTGGAATCCCCACAGCAGTGATATTGTCTTCCAACGGCTTCAAAAGAACCGCATTAGCCGCAACCGTACAATTATCCCCCACCTCAAAGGAGCCGAGAATTTTGGCTCCGGCCCCTACCGTTACATTATTCCCCAACGTAGGGTGGCGTGTCCCCTTCTGGGTGCCTACACCGCCTAGGGTAACTCCCTGGTAGATCGTGCAATTGTCTCCAACCACAGTAGTTTCCCCGATCACCACACCGCATCCATGGTCTATTAAAATCCCTCGGCCCATCTGTGCTCCCGGGTGAATCTCAATCAGCGTAAAGAAACGGGCCAGCTGTGAAATCAGCCGTGCCAGAAAAAACAGGTGGTGCCTGTAAAACCAATGGGCAAACCGATGCCAGATCAAGGCATGAACCCCCTGATACAGCAATAACACCTCCAGGGCATTGCGTGCTGCCGGGTCTCTCTCTTGTACTGCTTTTACATCCATCCAAATATCTTTTAAAATCATGGTTCTTCCCTCATCGCTGTCTATAGAAGCCCCACATACAAGCGGGCTTTTCTGGTTAGTATAGCATATGTTGGAAGAATAAAAAAGAACTATTTAAAAATCACTGGATTTTCTAAAAGCTCTGTGCGAATGATAATAACCGGATAAGATGTCTCTGGTGCTGCAGCCTCTCCTTTTTCTGGCCCCAGAAGCTCCGTGTCAAGCACAATGGCATTCTCTGTCAGGTAAAGTTCCTCCACCTGAATGCTGTAGCCTCCCGTCTGTTGCGGGCCATACCCAACCACAATGTATAAATTCTGATCATCTGTAAACGTCATCTTAAATGGCTGAGTCCGTTTTTCTGCTACAATGGCCTGAAGCTGCTGTGGAACATCAGCCTCCCCCACAACCGTAAACTCCAGATCACGCACTTTCTCTTCGTCATCTTTCTTCACATTACAGCCAGACAGCACAGACAACACTATAATAGAAAGAATCAGGCATACCGTCCAGCTGGTTTTTCGTTTCGATACATGTTTCATGAAATACCTCTCAAGACTTGATTATTAACAACTTATGAAAGGTTACTGAAAATTATGAATGTATGGAACGGTTATCCCTACTCATCCTCTTTGCTGCATATAGCCAGACGGTGTTGGTATTTCTCTTTCGTAGCCAGCCCGCCCCGAATATGCCGCTCGGATTTGTTGATATCCAAAACCACTCTGGTGCGGGATGCCAAAGACGGATTGATGTGTTCAAGACGTTCCGTTACGTCTTTATGTACTGTAGATTTCGATATCCCAAATTTTTTTGCCGTCTGCCGCACCGTAGCATTGTGGTCGATAATATAATTTGCAATGGCCACCGCACGTTCCTCGATATATTCCTTCAAGGTTTTCCCCCTGAAATTGTTTTTTACATCATATGCAAATGGCACATCTTTTAGTCCTTTTGAAAAAAGATATTGTTTTTGGGGAATGATTGTCCTACAATAAGGCTATCATATAGGAAAGGGAGAACGAATTATGCAGACAGAACTCATTACGCTGAATCAGAAAAGAAATGTAACCTTAACAGCCTATATTCAGGATGTGAAGGGAGACTTTCGATATGTCTCCAAAAGACCGGCGATCCTGATCCTCCCTGGCGGAGGATATCAGTATTGCACAAACCGGGAAGCTGACCCGGTGGCTATGCCCTATTTAAAAGCAGGCTATCAGGCATTCATCCTGCGGTATTCCGTGAAAGAATACGCCAAATGGCCCAATCCCCTTGATGACTATGAACAAGCCATGGAACTGATTCGCTCCAACCATGAAAAATGGCACTTATACAAAGATAAAGTCGCTGTAATCGGCTTCTCTGCGGGCGGCCATCTGGCTGGATGCGCAGCCACCATGGCAAAAAACAAGCCGGATGCCGCCATCTTGGGCTATGCCGTAACCAAGGGGGATCTGGTACACCAGTGTGAAAAAACTGCTCCGGACGTGGTCTCTTTTGTCAGCGCAGATACCTGCCCATGTTTCCTGTTTGCCACACGCACCGACCAGGTGGTTCCTGTCATCAATACCATCGAATTTACACAGGCCCTTGCACAGCATGATATTTCTTTTGAAAGCCATATCTATGCATATGGCCCCCACGGCTTCTCAACCGGGGATACCTCTGTGCAGAGCAAGGATATTCCTCTGTGCAATCGGGCACCAGGCTGGGTGGAAGACAGTATCGGATGGCTGAGAGACATGTTTGGAGACTTTGATCAGGATTCCATGACAACACCTGTATGTAAAAAACATGTGACCAGTGATTATGATCCAGTTCTTTCCGTGGATTGTACCTTTGGATACTTAAGAAGCCATAAGCAAGCAGAACGTGTTATGAAGCCATTTCTCCAGTGGCTTGATGAGAATAAAGAAGAGGTGGCCCGCCATATCGGTCCTGCTGCCTATGAGAGAACATGCAGGCTTGGGATGGAAGGCTTATACCAGCTGGCTGACAGCCGGACTCTTCAGGAAGTTTTAAACAATACCGGGCTTCCCCAGGAGGAGATTAGTCGAATGGATGCTTTGCTAAACGCGATTCCAAACATTCATTCATGAATCTCTATGAAAACATACTGCCTGCAGGCATTCACTTATCCTGCAGGCAGTATGTTTTATCATTCCATGGGGAATACGACACCCCACTGCCTCCGCAGTTCATCCATCCACTGCATCATGCGAAGACTCTCTTCATGAGGCATCTGGCTGCACTCGGTCTCTCCTCTTTGGATGGCATAGACACAGGCTTCCACCTCATATTCATATCCACTGATCTGCTCCGGCCTGTCATAGGCTGCCACCAGGCTGTGGTTTAAATCATAGACTCGGATTTCCTCACAGTTGTTGATATTCAGGACTTCAATATACCCCTGATCCCCGTAGATAACTCCTCGTCTGTCGCTAAGCCCCATAGCACTGCTGTTTAAAACAGCCATCTTACCGTCTTTATATGTCAATGTCATGCTGTTCTGCATGTCCACACCTGCATCATTTTTCACCGCTGTTCCGGTAATCTGCTCCACATCATCCCCAAAAACCATGGACGCAAAATTAAGCGGATAGACACCTAAGTCCAACAGCGCTCCGCCTCCCAGATGAGGGCTTGTGATCCGCTCCTTCTGGCTGGCTACATATCCCAGATTCGCTGTCAGCATGTAAGGCTCACCGATCATCTTGCTGGCCAGCACATCCTCCAGCCGTTTTCTCATTGGTAGATATCTGGTCCAGATTGCCTCGGTGAGAAGCAACCCCTTCTCCTTAGCCAGAGCAAATACCTCTGCTGCCTGTTTCTCATTGAGGGTGAACGCCTTCTCACACAACACATGTTTTCCATGTTCCAGACAAAGCTTTATGTGCTGGAAATGTTGGGAATGAACGGTAGCGATATAAACTAGCGCTACCTCCGGGTCTTTTACCAATTCCTCATAAGATCCGTAAGCTTTCACAAAACCATACTTTGCTGCAAATGCCTCAGCCCTGCCAAGATCCCTGGCTCCCACTGCATAACACTCCACACTGTCCAGTTCCCGTATTGTAGCTGCCATCGTCGAAGCAATATTTCCTGCTCCAAGAATCCCCATTTTAACCATAGTTTTCCCCTTTCCATACGAAATTGTTCTATTCCTACCTGAAGATCCACCTGCTCCCCTGTCACTCTTCGAAAATGGAATATCACCCACAGATCAATTGTAACAAAAACACCAGGCCGCAGCACCCCAGCGATACCACAAATAAGCTGACTCGGTTGTAAGCCAGCACCATCGCCGTAACGAATCCCACCCAGGAAATCCAGGACACATCTGTAATCTCTAAAATCGCCGGGAATGTCATCACCGCCAGCGTCACATAAGGCACATAAGTCAAAAAAGAACGAAACGTTCTGTTTTTTATCTCTTCCCTAAAAAGCGTCATCGGAATCACACGGATCAAATATGTAGTCACAGCCATCACCAGAATATACCCATATGTTCTCATTCCTGCTCCTCCTGTGTATTCAGCAAAAGCACGCGGCACTTCGCGTTATCGCCACGTTGTGGAAAATCATTCCAGTTGTAAACCTTCGTTTCACAGGCATTCCTCCTCAGATGGCACCGGAAACAAAAGGGCGGCACCCAGGGAGATTGCCAGGGTCAGGATAATAATCTTCATCCCCGATGAAATAAAATCAAACCATGGCAATGCCTGAAACAGTGCACTCAATGCCATGGACAGAGCAATGATCGGCAGAAGTACCTTGTTCTCTCTGGCTGCAGGCATAAAAATCGCAATAAACATTCCATATAATGCCATGTTCATGGCGCTTAAAAGCTTTTGCGGCATCATACTGGTAGACAAAATCCCAACTAACGTTCCAAGGGTCCATCCTGGAATCGCCACGCTCATGGCACCGTAGGTATACCACGGGCTAAGCCGCCCTTTCTGTGAGACCGACAAGCCAAAAATCTCATCGGTAATCCCGAATGACATCAACAGCCGGTGATAAAACGGCAATTGGGGATCTACCTTCTGGGACAGCGCACAGGACATGAGGCAGTATCTCAGATTGATTACCAGCTGGGAAACAGCCAATTCCACATAAGGCGCTCCCGCTGCGATCACAGCAAACGATGCGAATTGCCCGGCTGAAGTTAAGTTGGTTAACGACATTATGGTTGCCTGAGCGGGTGTCAGATGTGCCATCCTCGCCGCGATGCCAATGGTGACAGACACGACAAAATATCCCAAAGCGACAGGGATCCCATCCTTCATTCCTTTCAGATATATCTGACGCTGCATGTTTTGATCCTCTTTTCCGGTTCCTGTATTTGAGGCACACAGTCCCATTGCAAATCCTGGGATATTGTGCCGATCGCGTATGTAAGAAGAGACTGTCACAAATTAGATTGTTCCAGCCCCTTCCATTCATGTATCTCCTTTGTACTGGCAGCCCACAGCCCAGCCGGCAACCGCCTTTTCGTTACCCTTCCACCGCGTTGTCCGCTAAAAAGTCCATTACTTTATTGGGCAGAAGATATCCGTCCACAGCTTCCTGGCCTACTGCCTGGACCATCTCCTCACCGCTTGCGAATCCGAACTCAGCAGCCATAGCCTCCCGGTCTGAATCTTCAATGACAATGTTCTCTTTCTCTGCGATAGCGTTGATCACCAGGTTCTGTCTGGCCACCTCGATGGACACGTTCATGATTTCTGCCTGGAATGCTTCCAGATCGTCTACCATATCCTTTAACTCCATGCCAAAGCTTTGAGCCTGCTGCTCATAGGCTCCCATCTGATCATCATAATACTTCTGAATGGTCTCCTGTGATGCTGTAACCTCAGAGGCCTCCATCACCTTCATAAACACTTCATTCCTTTTCTGATTCAGTGCATTGACGGCAGCTGCCTCTTCCAGGCCTTTGCGGATCCCTTGGCGGCATTCATCTACACTTGCATATTCTGTATTGCTGGTTACGAACGCGTCATCCAGGACTGCCGGTACAGACTCGCTTACTGTATTGATTGTCACATCAAACACAACCTCCTGGCCTGCCAGTTCCGTATTAAAATAATCCTCCGGAAATGTCAGGTTCAAGCTTACTTCCTGTCCCTTTTCCGCTCCAATAAGGCCGTCCTCAAATCCGTCGATGAAGCTTCCAGAGCCCAACTCCAGATCATATCCCTGGCTGGTGCCTCCCTCAAATGCGACACCGTCCTTCATGCCTACAAAGTCAATGTTCACCACATCGCCTTCCTTGGCAGCCCGGTCCACTTCTGTAACCACCGGGTTGGCATCTACCAGTTCCTGCAGCCCTGCTTCTACCTGCTCGTCTGTAACCTCTACGGATACCGGTGTGAAGCTTACACCCATGTACTCTCCCAGACTGACACTGTCCTGGCCTGCTGCGCCAGCACCAGATTCCGTACTCTCCACTGCACTTGTACTCTCAGCCTGCCCTGCATCCCCATTGCTTCCTGAGCAGCCGGACAGCAATGAAACTGCCAACAAGCCGCAGATTCCTATCTTTAATACTTTCCTCATAAACTTAGACTCCTATCTCTTTTTTGTAGACTGTGTTTTTGCATACCGACAAAGTATAACACACAATGCCTTTAAAAAAAAGAGAATCCGAAAATTTAACAAAATTTTCAGTTTTAATTGTTATAAAATGCCTTAAATGCCAGGTATGTATTCCATACATCCAACTTGGAAGACAACTCAAACGGAGAATGCATAGACAGGATCGGCACACCCAGATCCACCACATCAATATTCATGGAGGCCACAAACTTTGCAATGGTTCCACCGCCACCTGCATCAACTGCCCCCAGTTCTCCAATCTGCCAGTATACCCCATCCTTGTCCATCATGGCGATCACTTTTGCCATCAATTCTGCGCTGGCATCACTGGAACCGGATTTTCCCCTTGCTCCTGTGTATTTGGTCAGCACACATCCCTTGTTGAGATAACTGGAATTGCGCGGGTCATATACAGATGGAAATGTAGGATCAAACGCAGCATTCACATCCGAAGACAAGCAGATAGAATTGCGGAACACTTCCTTCACATCAACCCCTTCTGCCTCTGCCAGGAATGTGATGTAATCTCCGACATAATTGGAATTTAATCCCGTATTCCCCTCGGATCCAATCTCTTCTTTATCTGTAAGGATTGTCACCGTAGTATAGGCAGGAGTTTGGGTATGGATCTCTGCCATCAATGCCGTATAGGCGCAAACCCGGTCATCCTGTCCATAGGCTCCCACCATGCTTCGATCCAGTCCCACATCACATGCCTTCTGAGACGGCACAAACTCAATCTCCGCTCTCATAAAGTCTCGTTCTGTGATGCCATACTGTTCATTCAAAATTTTTAAGACTGCCAGCTTTACCGGCTCCTTCAGTGTTTCCTCATCCACATAGGGAACCGAACCGATGACAATGTTCAGTTCTTCTCCTTTAATTCCGTCCTTCAGTTTTCTCTCGTTCTGTTCTGCAGAAAGATGAGGCAGAAGATCCGTTACGCAGAACACCGGATCATCCGGTTTCTCTCCCAGGTTCAGTTCCACCATCTCTCCATTTTTCTTTATGATCACACCGTGCATAGCTAGAGGAACCGTCGCCCACTGGTATTTGCGAACTCCTCCGTAATAGTGGGTTTTAAATAATGCAATATCGTCTTTCTCATACAAAGGGTTGGGCTTTAAGTCCAGCCTTGGAGAGTCAATATGCGCCCCATTAAGGCGCACCCCTTCTTTCACAGGCTGGCGGCCAAAGGTTGTGGCTATCACAGATTTACCCCGGTTGACATAGTAGACCTTATCTCCGGACTTGTACTTTTTATCCTTGTCATATGCCCTATAGCCTGCATCCTCCAGCATCTTCACTGCCAGCCTGACACATTCCCTCTCTGTCTTTCCCTGATTCAGAAATACCTTGTACCCTTCGCAAAATGCTGCTGCCTGCTCCACCTGCTCTGGCTTCTCTTTTCCAATATGAGGAAACTCCCAAGCCAATTCCTTTTGTAATTCTTTTCCTGTCATTTTTGTCTCTCCTTTTATTTTCTCTATTGTTAAAATCCTAATTCTTTGCTGTCAAGCACAAGAGTGAAAGGTCCATCATTAACCAGGTGAACTTCCATCTCCGCTCCAAAGATCCCACATGCAACTTTTGAGACATAGGTGTTGCACCGTTTTACTACATGTTCATACAACAGCTTGGCATGATCCGGATTTCCCGCTTTCACAAAGCTGGGCCGATTCCCCTTTTTGCAGTCGGCATACAGAGTGAACTGGCTGATCACCAGTATCTGGCCTTCCACATCTGCAAGCGACAGATTGGTCTTGCCATTCTCATCTCTGAATATCCGCAGCTTACAGATTTTATCTGTCATCCGTTCTGCCGTCTCTATGGTATCACAATCTTCCGCTCCTAACAACAACAAAAATCCGCGGCCAATCCTTCCAACGGTTTCCCCGGCCACATCTACATGGGCTTCTGCCACCCTTTGCAGAATCACTTTCATTTTCTCCCTCCCTGGTATAATTAGGTATTGGCATACATCGTCTCACGCCACCTGCCGCATTGCATCTACACCCTTACCGCAGTATGGGAAGCAGATACTCCGCCAGCCCATAGGCTGGTTCTTCTTCATACAAAACCTCCCTTGCCATCACCGGATGATCCGTGATAATGTCATCCACTCCCAGACTGTACAGCCGCTCCATCTCTGCCTTTGTATTTACCGTCCAAGCGTGTACGGCCTTTCCTGCCTCGTGGGCTGCATCTACCATTCTTCCATTTACAAAACTAGATCGGATACTGATCACATCCACAAATTCATCGGAATAATAATCACCATACGCTGCCGATATAATATATCCGGTCTTAATGTCCGGATCCATATTTTTAAGTTTCTTCAGATAATTTCGGTTGGTGGAAGTTATAATACACTGATCCTGCATCTCGTATTCCAGCACCAATTCCAGCACTTTATCCGGCAGGTAGCTGTCGTTTCCCATATTTTTAATTTCAATGTTTAAATCGATTTTACCCTTTGCGTACTCCATAACCTGTTTCAAGGTAGGAATTCTCTCCCCTGCAAAATCAGGAGAAAACCAGCTTCCTATATCAATCTCCTGGATCTCCCCCAGGGTCAAGTCCGCAATCCGTTTGCTGCTTCCTGTCTGTCGCTTTAACGTGCCGTCATGAAACAGAACCACCACACCATCTGCGGTCTCCTGCACATCAATCTCCGCTCGGTTCGCCATCTGCTCCACTGCTGCCTCCAGAGCCGCCATTGTATTCTCAGGTGCCGTCAAAGAACCGCCCCGGTGAGCCGTGATCCCAGTTTGAACGGTGATTGATTTGGCGATGGAATTACCATTATAGATCGTCTCAAACAGACACAACCCTCCCACAAGGCTTAAGGCCACCAAAAATACTTTTCCCATTTTTCTATTGAAGAAAGGACCTTTTGTATAAAAAAAATCCCATCCCTGCCCCGGATGCTTCCTGAAACTTCGGTATTGATAGTATTCCACCGTCACCAAAGCCATATGGACAGTCATGGCCATAGCCTCTCCTGCAAACAAAAAAATCCATTCCATATGGTCTGCAACCTGTAAAAGGAGGGCCAGCTTCAAATCCTGCCTTCCCAGAAAGGTAACACCGATCGCAATGACAACCATGCAGCCCAGATAGGTCAGAATAAATCCGGCTGCCATTAGAACCTGATAGCCAACCTGACGCAGACATGTAGGAACCATCCGGCTTTTTAAAAGTTCCAGGCTGTTGTTGCGGCTATCTCGGTAAGATTTCTGTTCGATCATACAGCCATGAAACACAAAAACAGAAGGAATCACAAGGATCACAAAAACTGCCAGCACCAGAACGATCCCCACTCTAGCCCAAGATGAAGCCCACATCTCCTTCACAACAAAGTTAAATGGCTTTACATGTGACAACATCCGGTACAGATAGTACAGATCAACCAGAACATAATTGGCAAACCCTATGACAAGAAGCTGAACATTGCCGCGCTTCACTTCATCCACTACTTTTCTTACCGCCCCTGGAAGAATCTCCCCAAAGGGAATACAAAGGGAATAGGCAGCCCCCGAATAAACCGTAATCAGACCGCCTATTTCCATGACTATCAATATAAGACCTGTAACTGCCAGAACCAGAAAGATCAAGAGACTCCATGGTTTCAGAAAAAAATCCACGGCATTCCCCAGAGTCAGATAGCTGTACCCTGACATTTTCAGAGAAAACTTTAAGCCCATATTTACCAACTGGTAAAAAATGGTTCTGGTAACCCCACGGTATACCAGCTCAAACAAAATCAAATTTTTGAAGTTTATGTTCATGATCTGATATGTTTCTTTTACTAAAGTTTTCGTCATCCTTTGTGCATCCCTTTCACAGTTCCTCCTTGTGTATCATAAAGAATTGGAAACGGCACGTGGCGCTTTGCTCCACCTGCCAATACGTCGGAGCGA
Organism: Enterocloster bolteae; assembly: GCA_021769025.1. Next base: position 5,886 of record JAETTS010000009.1, on the reverse strand, counting down.
TTCCAGTTGTGAAACTAGCGTTTCACAAGCGCTCCTCCTGATTCCAGGCGGAGATGGCTTCGTTTAGGGAGTACATTTTTGCATCCAGGACATCCACCACGTCTGCACAGGCCTTTAGATCCTGCTGAAGGTAATCTGGTGCGTTTCCCTGGGATTTGTAGTAAATCTTATGTTCCAATGTAGCCCAGAAATCCATAGCCACTGTCCGAATCTGGATCTCCACCTTCGTTTCCTGAGGCCCGTCCGATAAGTATACTGGAATCGTCACTACCATATGATAGCTTTTATAACCATTGGGCTTGGGATTCTTGATATAATCTTTTACCTGAAGCACGGTCACGTCACTCTGTTTGGCTATCATATCTGCAATCTGATAGATATCCGGTATAAACGAACAGATGATGCGAATACCGGCAATATCATTAATTTTCTCAGCCACATTCTCCACAGTTGCTTCCATATTGTGAAGCTTTAATTTCTTAACTATACTCTCCGCTGTCTTTAAGCGAGTTTTTATGTGTTCAATAGGATTATACTTATATATCTGGATAAACTCATTGTTCAGAATCTCTATCTTTACACTAATCTCCTTCAATGCGGAATTATATAAAAACATCAAAGACTGCCATTGGTCAATCTGATCTCGTGTTTTGGGGATATTAGGCATACGTATCCCTCCTTGTACTGCTTATAATTTTAAATTTTTCAGAAGATCCCCTAATCCTGTGTATACCTTGTCTGTGCTCTTGTATTCAAAATCCACCTTTTCCTCTTTTTCTTCCGGCTCCAGCGCCTTCATACTTAGGCTTATTTTGTTCTCCTGCACTGACAGAATCTTTACTTTTACCTTCTGCCCTTCCTTCAGGACAACCCCCGGGTGCTTAATCCGCTGGTTACTGATCTGGGAAATATGCAGAAGCCCTGTGACACCATCTGTCAGTGCCACAAATGCCCCGTAATCTTTCAGACTCTCTACGGTTCCCTCCACAATGTCCCCTGCCTTAAAGGAAGACAGCTTCTCCTTCCGCTCTGCGTCTCTTCTCTCTTTTAACAGTTCCCTGGCGGAAAGCACCAAGCGCTTTTTCTCCGGCTCTACTGTGATGATATAAGTCTCAATATGCTTTCCGACCCAATCCTCCAGTTTCTCCACATATTCCAGAGAAAGCTGAGATGCCGGGATAAATGCTTTGATCTCATCGACAAAAGCAATGGCTCCCCCTTTGACGATCTCTTTGACCTTCACTTTCACAACTGACCTTTCCACCTGCATCTGCTTAAGCTCCTGCCACTTCTCTGCATCCGGAGACTCTTCTTCTACATAGGTCTGGTTTCGGCGTTCATCGTATTCTTTATAAGATGCCTCCAACTCCTTGGCATAATCTTCCATCGTCTCCGCGGGCTGTTCCAAAACGGCACTTGCATCCTGTGCAAGCTCCACTGTATCCGCTGTAACTGTACCAGCATCCGCTGCCGCAGTATTCTCCTCGGAATCTACGCTTTTCTCTGCCTCTTGTGTCTCCTGTAATTCCTTGATTCCCTCTTCGTTCATGGCTGATTCCTCCCTCGTCACCTGTTTTCTATAATGGGGATAATCAGAGGCATTCTCTCCAATCATCCAATACGTATAGTTTACCACAATTTTACGTTTTCACCTACCATTTTTATGCTTTTATTTTAAAAAATATGCAAGAAATTGCATACACTACTGGAAATTTATTCTTTAGGGTGGACAATTGGTTTTTCATCTGCTATTATATAACAGTAATCATTATTATTCTTATTAACAAGGAGTTTCCATGAAGACATTAAAGTATAGCCGGCAGAGGGAGATGATCAAGAATTGCCTGACGAACCGCCATGACCATCCTACGGCAGATACCTTATATATGAATATGCGAGAAGAATTCCCCAATATCAGCCTGGGTACTGTTTACCGCAATCTGAATCTTCTGGTAGACTTAGGTGAAATACGTAAATTAAGCTGTGGCAATGGCCCTGACCGTTTTGACGCAGATACTCACCCACATTATCATTTTGTATGCAGAGAATGCGGCCAGGTGCAGGATTTATCTATGGAGACTTCCAGACAGCTGACTGCGGATGCCCAGCAGTATTGCAGCGGTCAGATCGACAGCCATATTACGTATTTTTATGGGATCTGCGACATGTGTATGAAAAACAGATGAAAAAAATTTTCAAATAGATGTTGACAAGCAGTGTAGGATATGGTAGATTAATATCAGTAACAATTACTATTATTAAATTAAAATCAATTGATAAAAGAAAAGGAGATATTCGTTATGAAAAAATGGGTTTGTACTGTATGTGGCTATGTTCATGAGGGAGAGACTGCACCAGAGAAGTGCCCACAATGCGGCGTACCGGCTTCTAAGTTTAAAGAGCAGGCTTCCGAAGGTATGGCATGGGCTTGCGAGCATGAAGTAGGGGTTGCTCAGGGCGTTTCCGAAGATATTCTGGCTGACCTGCGTGCGAACTTTGAGGGCGAGTGCTCCGAGGTTGGTATGTATCTGGCTATGGCAAGAGTTGCCCACAGAGAAGGCTATCCGGAGATCGGCTTATACTGGGAGAAGGCCGCTTACGAAGAGGCGGAGCATGCTGCTAAGTTTGCAGAACTTTTAGGCGAAGTAGTTACCTCCTCCACCAAGAAGAATCTGGAGATGAGAGTTGCTGCAGAGAACGGCGCTACAGCCGGCAAGTTCGATCTGGCCAAGAGAGCAAAAGCTGCCAATCTGGATGCAATCCATGACACGGTTCATGAGATGGCCAAGGACGAGGCAAGACATGGCAAGGCTTTCGAGGGTCTGTTAAAGAGATACTTTGGCTAATCAGAACACGGTTTTAAAAGAATTACCAAGGGGAATGAGTGAAAACTTGTTCCTCTTTTTTATTTCATAGGAAATTGCGTCCTATGAAACAAAAATGTGACCTGAGGATCGCACTGCGGCGGAATGGAATCATGTCCCTTAAGCGCCCCGCCGCAGGCGAAGAATCCTGCCAAAACCCAAAATTCAAGCGGCATCCCCATATCGGCAATGCCGCTGTGCAGTTTTGATCTACAAAGCCGGAATATACTCTCTCAGCTTATCCACAGACGTATTGACCACCAACTCTTCCGGAAATCCCATAGACGTTAACATCTCATGGGCTGCCTGATGGTTGCCTACATCCACAGCAATATGGGCATCTCTGTCTATAATAACTGAAGTCTGATAGTACATACAGCGCTCCAGCAGCTTCTCATAATTTTCCCGCGCTCCCAGCCTTGCACTGCGGGGATGAAGCGAGGAGCTATTGACCTCCAAAAGCACATGATGCTCCTTGGCCGCTGCCGCCAGGGTGTCATAATCCACAGGGAACCGGGAATCATCTGGATGTCCGATGATCCTGACATGTGGATTTAAGATGGCTCCCAGATAGGCATCCGTATTCTGAGCCACAGTACCGCAGTCATAGCACGGCCAGTGGATACTGGCGATGGCATAATCCATCTTCTCAAGATACTGGGGCTTTAAGTCTACTGTCCCTTTATAATCCAGAATATTCAATTCACATCCCATCAGTATCCGGACTCCAAACAGTTCTTTGGGGATCACAGCAAAATTGATGAAATAAAATTCGTGACAACTTCCAGGCATTGTCGGCCCATGGTCCGTAGATCCCAATACCAAAAGCCCATGGCTGGAAGCTGCCTGAGCCATCTCATACAACGTGTTATAGGCATGTCCGCTGGCTATCGTATGTGTATGCAGATCTATAATGTCTCTCATGTTGTTCCCTTCTCTCTAACCCATATTCTTGATCATGTCTTTCTCTTACCTATCTGCTGTCTGAGAATCACATCCGTTCCTTCGCCCGCCGAAGTGCTGACTCGATCACCTTATCCATATCATAATATTTGTACTCTGCCAGGCGGCCGCCAAACACCACTTGGGATTCCCGCTCTGCCATCCGGGCATACGCCTCATACAAAGCCTGGTTTTTCTCGTCATTAACCGGATAATAAGGTTCCATTCCTTCCTTCCAGTCCGCCGGATACTCCCTGGTAATCACGGTCTTAGGCTGTGTCCCAAACTCAAAATGCTTGTGCTCAATAATTCTGGTAAAAGGAGTCTCCCGATCTGTATAATTCACAACCGCAACACCCTGGAAATTGTCTGTATCCAACACCTGGGTCTCGAATTTCAGGCTTCGATACTCCAGCTTCCCGTGGCAATAATCATAATAGGAGTCAATGGTGCCTGTATAGACCACCGTCTCTCCCATACAGTTGTACATTTCCCTGTTCTCCAGATAATCCACCCCTGTCTCGATATCGCAGCCTTCAAACAACTTCTCAATGAGTACATTGTATCCGCCAATGGGAATCCCCTGGTACAGGTCATTAAAGTAATTGTTGTCATAGGTATACCGTACAGGAAGCCTCTTGATGATAAAAGAAGGCAGCTCCCTGCAGCTTCTTCCCCACTGCTTCTCTGTATACCCTTTCACCAGCTTCTCATAAAGGTCGGTTCCAACCAGACGAATGGCCTGTTCTTCCAGATTCTTAGGCTCTCCCGTGATACCAGCTCTCTGTCTGTCAATGATCTCCATAGCCTCTTTTGGCGTGGAAATCCCCCACATTTTGCTAAACGTGTTCATATTAAACGGCATATTGTACATCTCGCCCTTGTAATTGGCCACCGGGCTGTTGGTATACCGGTTAAATTCCGCCAGTTCATTGACAAACTTCCATACCTCCCGGTTGCTGGTGTGAAAGATATGGGCACCATATTTGTGGACATGAATTCCTTCCTGCTCTTCGCAATAAATATTGCCTCCTATATGACTTCTCCGCTCTACCACCAGAGAAGTCTTCCCTTTCTTTCTAGCCAGATATGCCCAAACCCCGGCAAATAAACCACTTCCCACAATTACATAATCATACTTTTTCATCGCTGCTTCCTTTATCATCGCTTCTTTTATCGTTCTTTCCTCTGTCTTTCATGCTTCTGTTCAACGCTTCATGAACCTTTCCCATGAGTACCACTATGGACCGGCCTTTTACCGTATAGGTCATCTGATCCTCCAGTTCCGGCTCCTGCCCTGCACTCACAAAATCCATGGTTTCCTCCTGCCCGGTATCCACCACCAGATGCCATCTCCTGTTTCTGGGTACTTTGGGCATTCCAAATTCATGGGCCTCCCAGTGCATATTGTATAACACCAGAAAGTAATCATCGCTGGTTCCATCCGGTTTTTTCCCATACTCTCCACAATAAAGAATTCCTAACTGCCGTCGGAAGCTTTCAAATTCCGGCCTCCACGCCTTTACCCCATGGTAGGAGATATCCGGATCTCCAAATCCCATGGAGTCCATCCCTATGGCTTCTTTTCTCATGTGAAACACCGGATGGGCTTTCCGAAACGCGATACAGTCCTTTGCAAACTTATATAGATCAGCGTTGGTTTTTAACAGATTCCAGTTCACCCAGGAAATCTCATTATCCTGGCAGTATGAATTATTGTTCCCTGATTTTGAATTTCCAAACTCATCCCCGGCCAGCAGAAGAGGCGTTCCCTGGCTCAAGAATAGCAAAAGCATGGCATTTCGCACTTGTTTCTTGCGAAGCTGTACAATCTTTTTCTTTTTTGTAGGCCCTTCCACACCACAATTCCAACTGAAATTGTAATTGCTGCCATCTCGGTTGTCTTCTCTATTCGCTTCATTATGCTTTCTCTCATAGGACACCATATCCATCATGGTAAATCCATTGGTATTGGCCATATAATTGATGATGCCAACGTTTTCCGGATTGTGCCGGCAGTGGAAGGTCAAACGGCTTAACTGATCTTCGTCTCCTTTCAGAAGCCGCCTCATATCAAGCA
>JAETTS010000650.1 GCA_021769025.1 Enterocloster bolteae | reverse complement strand
AGAGAAACTACTGATATTTGCATTAGCCCTGTTAGTTTTCCTTTCTGGCTGTGGCCCCGTTCCGGCGGGGAAGCCGTTGGAGAACTCCTCTCCGGCGGCTTCCCCAGGTTCAAGTCAGCCGGAAGCGCCACCAGAACAGGACGACCAGGAGAAGGAGCCGCCACCATCTGTCCCCCCAGTCATCACCGTGGAAGAAAAAGAAGTAGTAGCGGCAGATATTGAAAAACTTCTCTGCGAGGGTGCGACCCCAGCTGCAATCATGAAAAACGGAGATTTGATTTTATGGGGTGGGAATGTTTTTTACAACATTGGGAATGGAAAAGGTGGAGAAGATGATATAAGACCCTTTCCACCCACAAGACATCGGTTCCCTGCCCCTGTGGTGGATGCTTTTTCTGGTATTGTCTCCTATGCCATTACAGCGAATGGTGACCTATATGGGTGGGGGTTAAACTATTATGACCAGTTGGGACAGGATGTGGAGGCTATTTTAACACCGCAAAAATTGGATTTGGGGTTCCAGGTAAAACAGGTAACCACTCCAGGAATGATTTCTCTTTAACTTTCCACCGATGGTAATGTTTACTGTACTGGTTTAGACATTACCGAATACCGAAGCCTAGATGAATATAATCAAAGTGTCTCCGGGGATGATGAGGTCAACATTGAGACCGATCTGAGAAGGTTGGAACTTCCCTTCCGGTGCCAACGGCTGGCGGCTTCCGCGCTTATCCATGTTTTTCTGTCCGAGGATGGAGAGGTGTATTATCAGGGACTTTTGCTTGGGGACCATAGTTATACCACCCCTAGCTTTCATCATGAAACACCAGAAAAAATCATTTTTCCAGAGAAGATCGTGGATATTGCAGTTACGGATTTCAATGTGATCGCCCTTTCGGAAAGTGGAAAGGTCTATGTTTACGGACATCCGCTTTCCGGTATATCGGATGCCAATACAGATATTCAGATCACAGAGGACCTGTACCAAAAAAGGCTGGAAAACATCATCGCCATCAGCAGCGGAGAGTTTACCGCTATGGCGATCAGCCAGGAGGGCAGAGCATATTGTTGGGGATTAGATATGCGTGGCCTGGTCGATGAAAAGAACCAAACCGGCGACCCGCCCACCGGCTTTGAACTGATACCGGAACCACGTGACATGGGCTATACAGATGTTGTCTTTGGGGCGATGGGTAATTACAACGGAACTATTTTGTGCAAGGATGGAACTGCGTATATATGGGGGGATAATACTATTGGGCAATTTATTGAATTCAAATAGCTGCTTCTAACTTCCCCCCGCTCCCCCCCGAGCGGGGGGCCTCCTTTTGTCAGAGCCCCCCTCCCCCCCTTCAAAATTCACAATTTAGCCATTGATTTTTCCGGTAAATCGGCTATAATAGAATCATTGTTAGCACTCAGTCACAACGAGTGCCAAAATATAAAAACGGAGGTGGGCACCATGCCCAAAAAGCAGTTCAAGGCCGAATCCAAGCGCCTGCTGGAACTGATGATCAATTCCATCTATA
>JAETTS010000649.1 GCA_021769025.1 Enterocloster bolteae | reverse complement strand
AAAAGAATCCAAACTTTTTTCTCTGAAAAAGTTCCTAATACTGCATTTAAGAAAAAAGTTTGGATTTTATATAAGTTTGGATAATGATAGAAATCCAAATCTTTGGATTTCAACAGGGGCATAAATGATCCGCTGGGAGAGGGATTTATGTTGTTTTCTCCTGGGCACCCTTGCGCTACATGAAGGTCTGCGTTCCACTCCTGTCGTTGCTAAACAAGTGCCACTGGCACTTAGCAACATAAGTCCCTCTCCCAGCTACGTTATCTCGGAAGGTCAGGCGTTATCTAAATGCCATTGGCTCTAACCCTCAGGCATGGTTCCCACACATATAAACATCTATCCTCTTGTCTGTCACTGCCTTAGGATCTTCTCCACTTCTTTCCCCTTTGCCAGTTCATCCACCAGCTTATCCAGATACCGGATCTTCTGCATCAGCGGATCCTTAATCTCCTCCACCTTAATGCCACATACCCTTCCTTTTATCAGGGAACATTTTGGATTCATACAAGGTGCCTGATCAAAAAAGGTTCCATAATCCACATCCTTCTCGATCTGTTCCTTCAGCCCTTCCTCATCATAGCCGGTAAGCCAGAAGATCACTTGATCCACCTCTTGTTTTGTCCTGTTTTTGCGCTCTGCCTTCTGAACAAGGAGGGGATATATTTTAGAAAGTTTCATAGCAAATACTTTACTGTTCTCCATACCTTCCTCTCATCCTTTCTCCTAAGACACAATCTGATATCCAGCCCCGGCTAAAAGTTTTAGTGCCTTTTCCATATTCTCTGCCTTTGTCAAAATATAATCCGTATTATAGGTGGATATGGCAAACACACTGATTTCATTCTCCGCCAATATGCCTGCGACGTTTGCCAGGATCCCTATCAATGAAAAATCCAGGATCCCCTGAATCCGGAATCCCTTAAAGCCATCCTCCCGCTCCAGAACATTTTCCGGCACACGGTCTGTCCGGCACACCAAAGACCGTTCTTCATCGGTTTTTCCTGTAAAACAGTATTCATCCTCCAGGTCAGTCATCGTATAATTCTGAACCTTGCAAACCGTAAAATCCAAATCCAGTTTCCGTATCTCCACTTTTTTGCCCTCTCTCACCAAATAACTCCTGAGAACCACAGCGTTCCCAGGAGTCCTATGCCAATCAACTATTCAAACAGAGGCGTTGACAGATACCGGTCTCCGGTATCCGGAAGAAGCACTACAATGGTCTTCCCCTCCGACTCCGGCCTTTTGGCCAGCTCTATGGCTGCCCACAGCGCAGCACCAGAGGAGATTCCCACAAGCACCCCCTCCTTACGCCCCATAAGCCTGCCAGCCTCATAGGCATCCACCTCGGAAACAGTGATGATCTCATCGTATATTTCCGTATTCAGTATTTCCGGAACAAAGCCTGCGCCGATTCCCTGAAGTCCATGGGAACCTGCAACGCCTTTGGAAAGTACCGGGGAAGATGCCGGCTCCACTGCCACAATCTGAATATCCGGGCTCTGCTTCTTTAAGTATTCTCCTACTCC
>JAETTS010000008.1 GCA_021769025.1 Enterocloster bolteae | reverse complement strand
ATGGAGAAAACCATTCAGGCCATGAGATCCTGTGAGGCTCAGGTCCAGAAAGAGATGGAAGGAATCTCGGAGGAGTGAGAGGCCGGAGGGAGTCGTTTCGGGGGATGAAGGCGGCAGCAATCGGATGATCCAAAGGAGAATGAAATGATGAAAATGGTTGGGAAATTTGGCGGAAGCTCTCTGGCCAGTGCCAGGCAGTTTAAGAAAGTGGGCAACATTATCCGCAGCGATAAGGCCAGAAGGTATGTGGTGCCTTCCGCGCCGGGGAAGAGGAATGACAAGGACGAGAAGGTGACAGACCTTCTGTATCAGTGCTATGATGCGGCGGCTTCCGGCACTGCGTATAAGAAGATTCTGGAGAAGATTAAGAAGCGGTATGAGGAGATTATCGACGGTTTGGATTTGAACCTGAATCTGGAGCATGAGTTTGACAGGATTGAAGAGAATTTCTTAGCCAAGGCGGGAAGGGATTACGCGGCATCCAGAGGCGAATATCTAAACGGCATCCTTATGGCCCAGTATCTGGGGTACGAGTTTATTGACGCTGCGGAGGTTATATTCTTTGACGACCAGGGAGTCTTTGATGCGGAGTTTACCAACCGGGAATTGGCGGAGCGTCTGGAACATGTGGAGCGGGCAGTGATCCCCGGATTCTATGGATCCACCCACAGCGGAGTGGTGAAGACCTTTTCCAGAGGCGGTTCCGATGTGACTGGCTCTGTGGTAGCCAGGGCGATACATGCGGATATGTATGAGAACTGGACGGATGTATCTGGCGTGTTGGTGGCGGATCCAAGGATCATCGACAATCCGGAGGTGATTGAGACCATCACATACCGCGAGTTAAGGGAACTGGCATACATGGGAGCCAGCGTACTTCATGAAGATGCTATTTTTCCGGTGCGCAAAGAGGGAATCCCCATCAACATCCGCAATACCAACAAGCCGGAGGATAAGGGGACTCTGATCGTTGAGAGCACCTGCCGCAAGCCTCGGTATACCATTACCGGCATCGCGGGGAAGAAAGGCTTCTGTTCCATCAATGTGGAGAAGGCTATGATGAACTCGGAAGTGGGGTTTGGGAGAAAAGTGCTTCAGGTCTTTGAGGATTATGGAATCTCCTTTGAGCATATGCCTTCTGGTATTGATACCATGACCATCTTTGTCCATCAGCCGGAATTTGAAGAGTACGAGCAGTCGGTGATTGCCGGGATCCATCGGGCGGTGGAGCCGGCTTTTGTGGAGATGGAATCGGATCTGGCATTGATTGCTGTGGTGGGAAGAGGAATGAAGGCTACCAGAGGGACTGCCGGACGGATCTTCTCCGCCTTGGCCCATGCCAGAGTCAACGTAAAGATGATTGACCAGGGATCCAGTGAACTGAATGTGATTATCGGGGTGAAGAACGGAGACTTTGAGGATGCCATCAAGGCGATCTATGATATTTTTATTTCTTCGGAACTGTGATTGTGGCCTGCCAGGTGTGTCTACAAACTGGCGGGCGTTTTTTATATCACAGGAAAGTGCTCCAATGATAAAAAACGCTCCGCTTAGGATGCGCAACACGGTGTGGGCTTGCTCACTAGGTTCATTGCATTCGCTAAGTGAGCCAATGCCTACGCGAGGAGGAAGATGGCTGCTGTCGCCGCCGGGTTCCGGCGTGAGAATCCGGCGAGCCAGACTCTTTATTCTGTGGAAATGATCGGTTGCGGGGAGATAAATTTGAATGATCGTGTATTGACAAAATGCTATCATTGACATAAAATAATGATAGAAAAAAATAAATTTCCTATCATATACTTTGCGGAGGACTCTTTTATTGACAATAGAACGAAAGGATATAGAACGGTATCTTTTGGATATAAAGCATGCCATTGAGAATAACCGATACCGAATTGACAGGAATTTAAGAAGAAAGGACAATATGGATATCTTCTCGGAGTATGTTATAGATGAGGAGAAGGCCAAAAAAATTTTATTAAGTCTTGAATCTGCAGATTTTTCAGAGATTTTACAGAATAAGCATAAAGGCTTTGAACATGAAGAACTCTATGTATTCGGCAAGGATGTAACATTGTTGGAGAGATATGGGACAGAAGAAGAGACGATTTCTTTGTATATCAAGATTAACAAGCTGGAGAATCATTATGTCATAGTGATTTCATTCCATAAGCAAAAGTATCCGCTTACCTATTATTTCAGGTCATATGAATAAGAATGGAGGACGTTATCATGGCAGAGAAAGAGAGAAGAGACTTTTGCATCCAATGCAGGAAGGATACCCCATATGTTCTGCAAAAAAGAGAGATTGTAAAGGCAGTTCGAGATAAGGAGTATCCATTTGAAATTACAATGGCAGTGTGTATGGAATGCGGCAGAGAGATGAGCATTCCAGGACTGATTGACAGGAATATACAGGAGATTGACCAGCAGTACCGGGCGATAGAAGGCATTCTCTCTGTGGAAGATATCGAAAAGCTGATGAAGATCTATAAGATTGGAAAAGCGCCCCTGTCTCTTGGCCTTGGCTTTGGAGAGATAACGATTTCCAGGTATCTGGAAGGTCAGGTGCCTTCAAAAGAATATTCGGACATCATGCGGTCTGCCCTGGCTTCACCGGCATACATGAAAGAAAGGTTGTCCGAAAACAGAGAGAAACTTACAGATGCGGCATATCGAAAGGCTATGACTGCAGCTGTGAGCCTGGAGAATCTTTTTTCTGTATCGGAAAAGACGCTTCAGGTAATTGCATATCTATTTGAGAAACTGGAAGAAGTTACTCCGCTGATGCTGCAAAAATTGCTTTATTTCATTCAGGGAATCTACTTTGCACTATATGGCAGACCGATTTTTCCGGAGGACTGTAAGGCATGGATACATGGGCCTGTTTATCCGGAGGTCTATCGCATATTCAGGGATTTTACGTATAATCCCATTGAGGATGCCCGTTTTGCTGTTCTGGACGGGGCAGGGGATGCATTGACAGAGGAAGAGAGGCAGGTAATTGACCTGGTTGTGAATACGTTTGGCATCTATGGAGGAAAGACCCTTGAGCGGATTACCCATAAAGAGGAACCCTGGCGGAATGCACGGGAAGGGTATGGGGACAACATTCCATCCAATGAAACAATTGAAAAAGACAGCATTCGGCGATATTATGAGATGGTACATGAAACCTATGGTATCGATTCAGAGGAAGGGCTTAAGCGCTATATAGATAAGATGCTTTGATGTAACCGTTCAGGCAGCCTCTCTGCCATTTCTCAAACAACAAAAATGAAACGAAATGACATGATGTTGGGGTCAAAAGGTCTTTTGACCCCTTTGATACCGGATTGCTCCGCACTTTGTGCTCCCGCAATCCTCATGACATTGATTCAAGGGTTTCTGATCGATGATTTTTCTTCATTGCAGACAGAGGCTTGCCTCCTAAATACAAGGAGTTTAGTCAACAAGCCTGTTTTGCGCTGCTGTCCCGGAAACGTTCTTCTTACTGTCAAAAAATGCGAAGGAATCAATGGCATCCAGAATATCCCCAAAATCCTCCCTGGGTGCCAGTTTGATATAGCGTTTGAGAAGTTCTGTCTCCTGCTTTTTATACCGGCCATAGAAGATATCAAACAGATTGTGGCCTCGCATATAGATCTTAAATGCTTCAAAATGGGCCTTAAGGTCCTCTGGCGAATGGAAATCCATTCCCAAAACTTCTTTTAAATGGATACCGCAGGAAAGACGGCCCAAGTAGCTTTGCCATTTCTCCAGAAGCGTTTCCCAGAAGGCTTCTTCGCTGTCTATGATACCCAGCTGTGCCATGATCTTAGGATTGAGAAAATAGTTTTCAAAGGAGTAATACTTTAGGATCAGCACATTGCGGCGGCGGACCTTAGGCAGTTTATCCACATCCTCAAGATTTCGTTCATCATAATACCGGCACAGATCCTGGGCCAGTTTCTTCGGATCCTTGCCGTCACTGTCCCGGATCATGAGAAAATGATCCCGCAGGTAGACCTGATTCATATATTTCAGATTGGCATAGGTACGGATATTGGTACAGCTGTTGGTGGTAAGGATGGAGATCCGAGTTAAATTGCCGCCTTTGTCATACAGTTCAGAATAATAATTTTCCAACAGAAGGGGAAGGCGGCTCTTATCCTGTTTGCCCTCCACGATGAAGACAAAGCTTACATTGAGAAGATCTACGGCACTGTAGCCTAAATCATCCAACACCTGGTCGATATCAGCATGCCCTTTCACAAAGGAGCGTCCCATGGCATCCGCCTGAACCTGGCAGATCTGACGGCTGCCGAAATTGGCGATCATGTTGGGAGAGTGGGTGGTGAAGATCACCTGGTTTTTCTTGGAGAGCCGATAGAGAATCTCACTGGCAGCTTTCTGCATGGAGGGGTGAAGGAACAGTTCCGGATACTCTACCATGATGATGCTGGAGATGCGGTTTTCGTCTTCCACATAGGTCTCCAGAAGAGACAACATATAGATGCTCTTCATACCATTGCCCAGCTGCTCAACCGGAGTTCCGTAAGGGTTGTCAGGCTGCCAGACCACGGCATCGATATGAAAAAGTTCATTATGATTGCAGGCCAGAGTGTAGGTAAGAGTCTCCGGCCCGCCGTTTTTGCGGTAGTTTTCATTTAGCCTGCGGGAAAAATCATTAAGGTTCAGCTGGTACATTTTGTATTCCAGAAGCTTTACGGTCTCGCACAGCTGCAGTGTTTCCGGATTCTTTTGATTGATCAGGCCGATACAGGAAAAACATCGATTGCACTGTTTGGCTGTGTCGAACATGCAGACATCGGAACGCAGGTTTATAAGCTGGTTGTCATCCTGAAACATGAGAAGATCTTCCTGCAAAAGCCGTACATCCCGCCCGGTACCGATATAATAGAGACATGGAAGGATCTGAGGGATATAGCGGTTGTTTTTGCGGATTCCATCGGAGTAGCGGATCTCCCGGCGGTAGTTGATGATACAGGAGAATCTCAGCTTCCCGTCTGAAAAGGAGGGAAGCTTGGCGCAAAAGTCCCGCAGCCAGGCATCGTAGCGCCGATATGGGCTGATCAGGCGGTGGCTGTGGAAGAGGCGGAGATCTTCTTCATGGATTTCCAGCGTCATGGCAATCTCAATGTTCTGCTTCTTTTCATTGAAATCCGACTCACCCACCTGATAATCCCCTAAGGCGGCCCGTATGGCATTGAGGATCCGGGTCTTTCCCGTATTATTTTTGCCCACCAGGATCAGGGCGTGCTGAATATCCTGAATCTCTAAGCTTATGATTGACTTAAAGTTCTGAATGTGCAGGTGGGATATGCGCATAGGATTCTCCTTTCCATTTCTTTATGCTCTCCAATCTTTCCTTAACTTCTGCCTCCTGCCCCTCGGCAGTAGGACGGTAGTATTCTCTTCCTGCCAGGGAATCTGGCAGGCACTGCATGTGAGCAAGCTTTTCTTCGGTATCGTGGGCGTACACATACCCCTGGCCGTAATGAAGCTGCTTCATCAGCTTGGTAGGCGCGTTGCGGATGACCAAAGGCACCGGCTCCGCCAGCATGTTCTGGGCATCCATCTTGGCGGTCTCATAAGCTTTGTAGGCGGAATTGGACTTGGGGGCCATGGAAAGATAGATGACGGTATGGCTTAAGTGTACGTTGCATTCCGGCATTCCCAGAAAATGGCAGGCCTGGTAGGCGGCTATGGCCAGAGGAAGAGCCTGACTGTCCGCCATGCCGATATCCTCGCTGGCATAGCGGACCAGCCGTCTGGCTACGTAGAGGGGATCTTCTCCTGCCTCCAGCATCCGGGCAAGCCAGTAGACGGCGGCGTCCGGATCGGAGTTGCGCATGGACTTGTGGAGGGCGGAGATCAGGTTGTAATGCTCCTCTCCCTTTTTGTCGTACAGAAGGCTTTTTTTGCCGATACACTGCATTAGCACTTCCAGTGTGACCGTGGTCTTATCCGGACCGATGTCCCCGTTGGTCACAGCCATCTCCAGAACATTTAAGGCGGTTCTGGCATCGCCATTGGCAAACTCTGCGATCATATGGATCATGTCGTCGGAGATGTCTATGTCTAGGTATCCAAACCCGTTGTCGCTTTGTAAGGTCCGTTTCAAGAGAAGGCATAAATCTTCCGTCCCCAGTGCCTGAAGGACAAATACCTGGCAGCGAGACAAAAGAGCGCTGTTGATCTCAAAGGAAGGATTCTCCGTGGTGGCCCCGATCAGGATGATGCTTCCTTTTTCCACATAGGGAAGGAAGGCATCCTGCTGCGCCTTGTTGAAGCGGTGGATCTCGTCTACAAACAATACGGTTTTCATGCCCATGCGACGGCTCTTTTCTGCCTGGGCCATCACCTCTTTGATCTCTTTGATGCCGCTGGTAACCGCGCTAAAATTGATAAACTCCGCGTGGGTGTGGTGAGCGATGATACCGGCCAGGGTGGTCTTGCCGACTCCTGGAGGCCCCCAGAAGATCATGGAAGGGATCTTATCCTGGGCAATCAATTGGCGCAAGATCTTTCCCTCTCCCAGAAGGTGGCTTTGGCCTACAAAGCCTTCCAGGGTTTCCGGGCGCATACGGCTGGCTAAAGGGTGGTAGGTTTCCTGAGTACCGAACATGGATAGTTGTTCCATTGACATAGTTGTTCTCCTGTGTTTTTTAGCCTGAAATGAGAATACAATAGGAATCCCTCTTATTATATCATGTCCGGAGTTAAAATTCATCTTGTAAAAATTATTAATTTGTAGTAGGCATTTGAGAGAAAATAGGTTATACTAGTGTTTAAAGGTTACATACAGACAGAAATCGGAGGTGGATGTATTGGAGGGTGAAAACAGGGCAGCAGAACTGGAGGAATTGAAAAAACAGATAGAAGAGCTGCCTGTGGGCTATATTTCAAAAAAGAATATCCATAATAAAACCCGTTATTACCGCCAATGGACAGAGAACGGAAAGATAAAGAGCCAGTACATAAAGGAAGCAGAGCTTGCCCAGGTTGAGGAGCAGATAGCCAGGCGCAAGGAGTTGCAGCAGAGACTAAAAGAACTGGAAGGGGAAGATCCAGATGGGAAGAAAAAGACTGCATCCCGAAGGAGAGGCTCCTCTGCCTCTAAGGCCAGTTTCCAGATGAATGTGATAATCGGGGAAAGTCTTCGCGCAATGACGGACAATATATGCGGGGAGGAGAGACGGGACGGATATGAAAAGCTGATGGACTACCTAAACGGCGGGGAGGACGACAGAGTCTGCCTGGTCATGGGGCTTCGCCGCACAGGAAAGACGACTATGATCCGCCAGGCCATCCTGGAGATGGTATCTGATGGCAGGCAGGTGGCATATATAAAGGCTACGGCAGCAGATACCATGCCGGTGTTAAGCGGTGATTTGAGGCAGCTTTATCAGGCAGGTTACCGGTATGTGTTTATCGATGAGGTTACACTGATGGATGACTTTATTGATTCGGCAGCGCTTTTATCGGATATTCATGCCGCCCAGGGCATGAGGATCGTATTGACCGGAACGGATTCCCTGGCATTTTTCTTTGCCATGCGCCAGGAATTGTATGACAGGGCAGTGATCATTCACACCACGTTCATACCGTTTCGGGAACACAGCCGTGTCCTTGGAATTCATGACATTAATGATTATATCCGGTATGGCGGTACCATGCGGGCCGGGGAGACGAATCGGGAAGACCGGAAAGTGGATCCGGAACATGCCTCCTTTCGGGATATGGGTTCTACCAAGGAGTATGTTGACAGTGCCATCTTAAGGAACATCCGGCGCTCCATTGCATGTAGCAAGGACAAGAACCAGTTCGAGAATCTGAGGGTATTGCAGGAGAATGGGGATCTGGAGGAGATTGTGAACCGGGTCATTGAGAATATGAACCTGAATTTTCTTCTTTTGGTCTTGTCGAAGAACACAGCGTTCCATGACCTGCGCCTGGCTGTATGGAATCTGCGGGGAGACCATCGCAGGGAAGAACAGGCTGCCGGTATAAGCAAGGCCTGTATTGCTGAGATCAAAGAAGTGCTTGTGGCTATGGATCTGATAATGGAGTGCCCACCTGAGACAGCACCATCAGGCGGAGAGCTGATTGAGCGGGTGATCTTTATTCAGCCTGGGATGCGTTACTGCCAGATTCAGGATCTCATCGATTCTCTTATGGATGGAGAGCGGTTTCTTTCCCTAAGCGAAGTGGACAAGAGGAAACTGGCGGTTCAGGCATTGGAATTGGTAAGGGAACAGATGTTGGAGGAGACCATTTTCCTGGAGACAGAGCGGGCTATGGAACGCTATCACAAGGTGTATAAGCTTCAGTTTAACCCAGGAGATTATGATATGGTAATCTATGATACGAAGGAGAATTCCTGCAGGGTGTGTGAGATCCGGGCGGCCGGCGCAGGGGGGTTAGGCCATTACCGCCGGATGCCGGATGCAGAGCGGTACCGCCAGATTGAGAGGCGGTTTGGAACCATTAAAGAGCATTTTATCTTGTGCAAGGATCCGGAGAACCAGAGAAACGACGGGAAACGGTATTGCAGAGTCGAGGATTATCTGAGAAGCCTTTCGATGGACAATTGAGAGAAAGGGTGATACAATAAAAAGAGGCTTCAGGCTTACAGAGCGTGACAACCGCTATGATACATAAGAAGCTATCGAGGCACAAAAGCATACGAATATCAGATAATGAGGAGGAGCAGGAAATGCTGGATAAAAAGGTTGCGGAATTATTGAATGTGCAGGTGAATAAAGAATTCTATTCCGCCTATCTATATTTGGATTTTTCCAACTACTATGAGGATCAGGGGTTGGCAGGATTTGCCAATTGGTATAAGGTTCAGGCCCAGGAGGAGAGAGACCACGCCATGCTGTTTATGCAGTATCTGCAGAACAATGGCTGCAAGGTGACGCTGGAGGCCATCGACAAGCCGGATAAGGTGTTTGCATCCTTTGGGGGGCCGCTGGCAGCAGGATATGAGCATGAGCAATATGTGACCAGCCTGATTCATACCATCTATGATGCGGCCAGCACGGTTAAGGATTTCAGGACCATGCAGTTTTTAGACTGGTTTGTGAAGGAGCAGGGAGAGGAAGAGACCAATGCAGAAGGGCTGATCAAAAAGTTTGATCTGTTTGGCTCCGATCCAAGGGCGTTATATATGTTGGATAATGAGTTGGCGGCCAGAGTATACAGCGCGCCGTCGCTGGTTCTGTAGAAAAATGAAATGATTTTACATAATAATGGAGAAAAGTTTAAATGAACGTTTATTCCGTGTATTTCAGCCCTACAGGCGGAACAAAGAAGATCATGGATATACTGGCAGGAGAGTGGAAGAATAAGGTAGAATTGGATCTTTCTCTGCCGGACAAAAATTATGGGATGTATCGGTTTCAGAGAGGAGATGTGTGCCTTATCGGTGTGCCTTCTTTTGGAGGAAGAGTGCCGGAGGCGGCGATTCTTCGCCTGAAGCAGATGAAAGCAGACCATGCGGCGGCGATCCTGGTGGTCTCCTATGGAAACCGTGCCTATGAAGACACGGTTCTGGAACTGCGCAAGGCAGTGGAAAGCTGCGGCTTCTGTGTGGTGGCTGCTATCACAGCAGTTGCGGAGCATTCGATTATGCACCGGTATGGCGCAGGCAGGCCGGATGCCAGGGATGAGAAGCGCCTTAAAGCATTTGCTGCTAAGATTAAGAAGAAATTGCTGGTGCCTAAGGCGTGGAAAGATTTCTTTGTTCCAGGCCGGTATCCGTACAAGGAGTTTCATGTGATTCCCTTAAAGCCAGTGGCATCCAAGGATTGCCGTGGCTGCGGGATTTGTGCTGCTAAGTGCCCGGTGAAGGCAATCCCCAGGAAAAAGCCGTCTCAGACCGACGGGAGAAAGTGCATTTCTTGCATGAGATGCGTGTCTGTCTGCCCTCACCAAAGCCGAAGACTGAATCCGGCGGCAGTGTTTGCTATTACCTTAAAGATGCGAAAGGTATGCGCCGGGCGGAAAGAGCCAGAGTTGTTTCTGTGATATTGTGATAAGGAGTATGGATTTATGAGCCATTTGGAAGCATTGTTTCAGAAGTATCAAGTTCCCAACCAGGTGTTGGGGGAGAAATTTGTATTTAGGGAGATTCTTCCTGAGGAGGCAGATCAGGCGGTTGTGATTGAACAGATATGCTTTCCGCCCAATGAAGCCTGCTCGGAAGCTATGATGAGGCAGCGGATTGCAGCAGCACCGGAGACGTTCCTGGTGGCTGTTGACAGAAAGACAGGAAAACTTGCCGGATTTTTAAATGGGCTTGCCACCAGGGAAGATTCCTTTCGTGATGAATTCTTTACAGACGCAAAGCTCCATGATCCCACAGGAGATCATATCATGCTTCTGGGGCTGGACGTTCTTCCAGAGTATCGGGGGCAAGGTCTGGCGAGAGAGATTGTGTTCCGGTATCTTCACAGGGAACAGAAGAGAGGCAGAAAGCAAGTGATTCTCACTTGCCTGGAGGGCAAGGTCGCCATGTATGAGAAAATGGGATTCTCAAATCAGGGCATGGCCAGGTCCTCCTGGGGCGGGGAGCAGTGGTATGAGATGAGTTGCAGCCTGTAGGATTCAAAATGGATGTAAGCGGCGGTCTGACAGCTGCCTCCAGTCAGCTTCACCGCCGCCTTCACGGCTGTACCGGGCCTTTTCGTAAATCTGGTGAAGAGCCTTGTCTTGGATACCGGAGGCATTCTCCAGTTCCTCGGGCGAGGCCCAGGCAGGAGGCATTCCTTTTCTCAGCTTTTTCTGGTTTATCAATATTTTTCTGCGGTAATATCTCCGTATTTTTCCATTGTAAGACAGGGAGTAGAAGATGCCTTTTTCCTTTTCTTCTTTTCCTTTTTCCCCACCCAAAGCCAGGGTCGGCTTTAAATAGATTTTTTCATCGTCATCAAAGTGTCTGGGTCTGGTGATCCATTTCCATATGGAAAGCCATACCATGCGTACAAGAAGCAGGCACAGGGCGGCAAGAATCATATATCCCAGGACGGTAAAAAGCCGATCTACGACCTTCATCCATGGGGGCGGAGGAGCCGGTTCGCCAAAAAGGACGGAAAGGTCTGGCGTTTCCGGGGCTGGCTGGCTGATCTTTGCAGGAAGGGGTTGCTCTGGGGCAACCGGATGCCCAAGGGAGGAGAACCATCGGTACAGAGCCGGCCACAAAGGATCTAAAAGGAGGGAAAGCCCTGTCATGGCAGCCAGAGTGAGTCCTAAAAAAACCGTCATACAGAAGGAATTGACATGTTCGATCTGTTTTTTGGGAAAATGGCTTAGATTTCCGAACAGCTTTAAAAATTCATGGCTGGCGTGAAGATTCAGATGGATCAGCACGAGGACGGCCAACAGAAGAAACCCTGCAAAAGCCACGGATTTTAAAAGGGCAGCTTGGTCAGTATGACCGTAAGATTCTGCCAGGATACCTGCTATATGTGCGCCGGCTAAAAGGACGGCAAGGAAGAGATAACATCCATCTCTTCTTTTCATGAACCAGTAATTCAATAGTTTACGAATAGTCATAAGGCACCTCCCAGAAAAAGATTTTGGCCCAGTGCAGGTTTTGGGGGATTCTCGGAGTGTCACCGGGACGGATGGGAACAATCCATTGGGAACCAGGGCTTTTTTGACAGAGAGAGTCGTAGGCCAGGGCCATAGAATCCCACTGCTTAGGAGAGATCAAAACATACAGGGTGGTCTCGGAAGTTCCGGAACTAGAACCAGGCCCGCCAGAATCCCCAGGCCCCCTCATCCCCCCTGGCAGAAACCAGTCTGGATTTTCCCAGGTTTCTTCCGTAAGGAGGCGGGCCAGAAGTTCCATGACGGAGCGCAGGTGATCCGGGCCTGCCCCGTTTTTTAAAAAACCAGGCTTACGGCTTAAACAGTCAATACCGTTGGTACAGACAGACACAGGAATTCCTTTTTCTAAAAGAGCTCCTGCCATGGAGCCGCACAGCCGGATCGCCTCCTCTGTCAGGCCGTGATCTTTCCAGATCAGGTCAGAACTGACATCCAGAAGGAAGGTAACCTGCCAGGAGGAAGTAGGGGCATAGACATTGACTCTTAAGCTTCCAGTGCGGGCTGTAGCCTTCCAGTTAATATCCCGGTAGGTGTCAAAAGATTGATAGGGGCGGACCGATTGTATCTCAAAGGGATCCCGAAGAAGAGCACGCCTGGCCAGAAGTTGCCCAAGCAGATCCCTCAAGGGAAGTTCTATACGGACCGGGTCTGTCGGGCGGGGGTACACATACATTGCTGTATCCGCCTGGCGATGGGATACAAATCGGTTAAAGAAAAAGAAATCATAGCTGATCAGATCCGTCTGGTTGATGGAATAATACCCCCGCTTGGTGCAGGTAAAAGTCAACGTACGGCGGATCTCCTGCCAGGGCATACAGGAAAAGATATCGCTGCGGTAATTTTTGTCCGTGATCTTATAGTTGTCCAAACCGTTGGAACCTGTGAAAACCAGTTCTTTCCCCATCTGGAATTTGACATGAAGAACCGGTACAGGGAGAAACTTTTTGTTGGAAATAATTTCCTTCAGGGAGGCATTTTCTCCTTCTGTGACCCCATGCTCCGTGAAGGACAAGGAGACAGACAAGCCTCTCTCCCAGCATTTTTTTAAGAAGATTCCGGAAAGCAGCCAGAGAAGCCAGGCGGCAGCAGCGGCAGTTATAAGCTTCATAGACGTTTTCCCCAGTCTTCCGTAGGCAGCAAAACCGTAGAGAGAAGCCGTTCTATGATCTGGCGGCTGGAGGAAGAAGAGGAAAAGCTTTGAACCGTGGTCAGGCGGTGAGCCAGAACCGGAACAGCCAGCATCTTTATATCCTCCGGAACCACAAAATCCCGGCCTTTGATGAAGGCGTAGGATTTCACAGCCCGCAACAGCGCCAGACTTCCTCTGGGGCTTACCCCGTTTATAACCTGGCCATCATGCCGGGTAGCTTGAATGAAATCCACCAGATACCCCTTTAATAAAGGATGAAAATAAACCTGCCGGGCTGTATGTATCAGAGCCCTCAAATCATCCCAGGTACACACGGGATCTAAGGCATCCAGCGGATTATCGCTGCCAAAACGGTCAAGAATCTCCAGTTCCTCCTCTCTTTTTGGATACCCCATGGAAATCTTCATCAGAAACCGATCCAACTGTGCCTCCGGCAAAGGGTAGGTACCGGCGGTCTCCACCGGATTCTCTGTGGCGATCACGAAAAATGGCTGTTCCAATAAAAGGGTATCCCCGTCGATGGTCACCTGGCGCTCCTCCATGGCTTCTAAAAGGCTGGACTGCGTCCTGGGAGTGGCGCGGTTGATCTCATCTGCCAGAAGGATATGGGTAAATACAGGCCCCTTCCTCAATACAAACTGGCTCTCCTTCTGATCAAAATAGTTGAGTCCTGTGATGTCCGAAGGAAGCAGATCCGGGGTGAATTGCACCCTGGAAAATGACAGGTTCAGGCTTCTTGACAATGCTTTGGCCATCAGGGTTTTTCCAGTTCCGGGAACATCTTCCAAAAGAACATGGCCACAGGAAAGAAGGGCTGTCAGAAGGAGATCCGCCGTGTCCTGGTGGCCGATGACTGCCCTGGATATATTTTCTTTTATGCGTTGAATCCGCTGGTCTTCCATGTCTTTTCTTATCTCCTTTCGACTCTGTAAATGAATCGGTGCTTAGGAATATTATACTTCATCCACCAGAGTTATCACAACTATATTTTGGAAGGAAAATGATTCTGGGAACCGGTTGTCATATCTGGCGGATAATGATAGAATAAGAGGCGAATGTGAGTATATGAGGAGGAGACAAACCAGATGTACAAAATAGTAAAAGCACAGCAGCTGGCACATAAGATTTATCTGATGGATGTGGAGGCACCAAGAGTGGCCAGGGCCTGCGAGCCGGGAGAGTTTGTGATTGTGAAGATCGACCAGGTGGGGGAGCGGATTCCCCTAACCATCTGCGATTATGACAGAGAAAAAGGGATTGTCACTATCGTATTCCAGATTGTGGGGGCATCCACACAGAGGATGGCCGCATTAAAAGAAGGGGACTGTTTCCAGGATTTTGTAGGGCCTCTGGGAAATCCATCCGAGTTTGTTCATGAAGACCTGGAAGTGCTTAGACATAAAAAAATGCTGTTTGTGGCAGGCGGCGTGGGTGCTGCCCCAGTATATCCACAGGTGAAATGGCTGCGAAACCACGGGATTGACGCAGATGTGGTAGTGGGCTCTAAGACGAAGGATATGCTGATTCTGGAAGAGCCTATGAAGGCCGTGGCCGGGAACTTGTACATAACCACAGACGACGGATCCTATGTACGAAAAGGAATGGTTACGGACGTAGTTAAAGATCTGGTGGAGAATCAGGGCAAACACTACGATGTGTGTGTAGCCATTGGGCCTATGATCATGATGAAGTTTACATGCCTTCTGACGAAGCAGCTGAATATTCCCACCATCGTAAGTATGAATCCCATCATGGTAGATGGGACAGGGATGTGTGGCGCCTGCCGTTTAACTGTAGGGGAGCAGGTGAAGTTTGCCTGCGTGGACGGGCCGGAGTTTGACGGCCACCTGGTAAACTTTGACGAGGCCATGAAGCGGCAACAGATGTATAACACAGAGGAAGGCCGGGCTATGTTAAGGCTTAAAGAGGGAGATACCCACCATGGAGGCTGTGGCCATTGTGGGTGAGATTTGAGAAATTGTGCCAGGTTTGCCCAGAGAGGGGATTCGTTCGTTTTCTCCTGGGCATGCTTGTGCTACGTGAAGGGCATAGTGGTACATAAGGCATTGCCTAAGTACCAATGGTCTTCAAGTACCTTGGAGAAAACGAGAGAATTCCTTCTCCGGACTAAGTTATCGCTGATACAAAAAGGGTGAATGGAATTAGAGAGACCACCAGTAACGAGAGGAATGGAGGATATCATGGATGTATTAAAAAAGATTCCTGTCCGTGAACAGGATCCAAAGGTAAGAGCCACCAATTTTGAGGAGGTTTGCCTGGGATATAATAAGGAAGAAGCTATGGAAGAGGCTTCCCGATGTATCAATTGTAAGAATGCCAAATGTATAAAGGGGTGCCCGGTGGCTATCAACATTCCGGGATTCATAAAGGAAGTTAAGGAAGGAAACTTTCAGGCGGCGGCGAAGGAAATAGCCAAGGCTTCGGCCCTGCCGGCAGTCTGCGGCCGCGTATGCCCCCAGGAGAGCCAGTGTGAGGGCCAATGTATCCGGGGAATCAAAGGAGAGCCAGTATCCATCGGAAAGCTGGAACGTTTCGTGGCGGACTGGTCCAGGGAGAACGGCTTTGTGCCGGAGGCACCGGATCACACCAACGGAAAGAGAGTTGCCGTCATCGGCTCCGGCCCGTCCGGCTTAACCTGCGCCGGAGACCTGGCCAAGATGGGATACGAAGTAACCATCTTCGAGGCCCTTCACGAGCCAGGAGGCGTGCTGCTGTACGGAATCCCTGAGTTCCGCCTTCCCAAAGAGGGAGTGGTAAAGCCGCAGATTGAGAATGTGAAGAAACTGGGAGTAAAGATAGAGACCAATGTGATCATCGGAAAATCCGTAACCATCGACCAGCTTCTGGAGGAAGAGGGATTCGATGCGGTATTCATTGGTTCCGGAGCCGGGCTTCCTATGTTCATGGGAATCCCCGGAGAGAATGCCAACGGAGTTTTCTCCGCCAACGAATATTTGACCCGAAGCAACCTGATGAAAGCTTTCCGGGATGACTACGACACCCCCATTGCCGCCGGCAGGAAAGTGGCTGTGGTGGGCGGAGGAAACGTTGCCATGGATGCGGCCCGTACAGCCCTGCGCCTGGGTGCAGACGTACATATTGTGTACCGGAGAAGCGAGGCGGAGCTTCCGGCCAGAGTGGAGGAAGTCCACCACGCCAAAGAGGAGGGGATCATCTTCAACCTTCTTACCAACCCGGTGGAGATTCTCACAGACGAAAAGGGATGGGTAAAAGGAATGAAATGCATCCGTATGGAACTGGGAGAACCGGACGCATCTGGAAGGAGAAGGCCGGTACCTGTGGAAGGCTCGGAGTTTGTGATTGATGTAGATACGGTGATCATGTCCCTGGGAACCTCCCCCAACCCCCTGATTTCCAGCACCACCAAAGGCCTGGAAATCAACAGAAGGAAGTGTATCGTAGCGGAGGAGTCAACGGGAAAGACCAGCAAGGAAGGCGTCTACGCCGGAGGAGACGCAGTGACCGGAGCCGCCACCGTGATTCTGGCCATGGAGGCCGGAAGAGCCGGGGCCAGAGGAATTGATGACTATTTGTCGCAGCCTTAGCGCTACATTGCAAGAATCCAGGCAAGATGTTTTCGAAAAGGGAAGCAAAGAATAGAAGGAGGGGATGCAATGAAGAAATACAAACAATACAAACGGATTTTCACCATTGTGATCGATTCCCTGGGAATCGGAGCCATGCCCAATGCGGCAGATTACGGTGACAAGGGAACAGACACCCTGGGACACATTGATGAAAGGATGGAGGAGTTTCATCTTCCCAACCTGGAGAAGCTGGGCCTGGCCAATCTTCACCCCATGATTCACGTATCCCCGTCCCAGTGTCCCTTGGGATACTTTGGGCGGCTTTTAGAAGCCAGCGTGGGGAAAGATACCATGACAGGCCACTGGGAGATGATGGGGCTTCACATTACGAAGCCGTTTCAGACCTTTACAGATACCGGTTTTCCAAAGGAGCTTCTGGAGGAATTGTCAAGAAGGACCGGGCATAAGATCGTAGGGAATAAGGCGGCCAGCGGCACAGAGATTCTGGAAGAACTGGCGGAGCATGAGATTGCCACAGGAGACATGATCGTGTACACTTCGGCAGATTCTGTGCTACAGATCTGCGGCAATGAGGAAACCTTTGGACTGGAAGAATTGTATCGCTGTTGTGAGATTGCCAGAGAACTTACTATGAGGGATGAGTGGAAGGTAGGCCGTGTTATCGCCAGACCGTATGTGGGGAAGAAAAAGGGACAATTTAAGCGGACTTCCAACCGTCATGACTATGCATTAAAGCCATATGGCAGGACGGCTTTGGATGCGCTGAAGGCTGCCGGATACAATGTGATCAGTGTGGGAAAAATCAGGGATATTTTCGACGGACAGGGGATTACGGAAAGCAACAAATCAAAAAGCAGCGTTCATGGCATGGAGCAGACCATAGAGATTGCGGATCGGGATTTTACCGGATTGTGTTTCGTGAACCTGGTAGACTTCGATGCACTGTGGGGCCATAGAAGGGATCCCATGGGATATGGGAGAGAACTGGAGCGGTTTGACGAGAAGCTGGGACTGCTTCTTGAAAAACTGAAGGAGGACGACCTAGTGCTTATCACGGCAGATCATGGGAATGATCCGACGCATACAGGAACAGACCATACCAAAGAAATGGTGCCGCTTCTGGCCTATTCCCCGTCAATGGCGGGATGCGGCCGGCTTCCTGATCAGCCGACGTTCGCGGTGATCGGTGCCACGATAACAGATAATTTTCAGGTGGACATGCCAGAAGGAACCATTGGAGCTTCGATTCTCACAGAACTTCGATAGGTGTTTTTTCTGCCAGGGAAGGAGAGGTAGATAGAGCGTTGAAATACAAGCGATTAGGAGAAGTGCTGCTTACTCTTGGGATGCTGGAGGAAGGGATGTTAAAGCGTGCCCTTGAGCTTCAGAAAATCTCGGGAGAGAGGTTGGGCACGGTCTTGGTGAAATATGGCATGCTTACGGAGAGACAGCTGATCGAGGCGCTTCAGATACAGCTGGAAGTGCCGTTTATCGACCTATCGAAAGAGGAGATTGAGCCTTCCATGGCTGGGATTCTGCCTAAGAATCTGGCTATAAAAAATGAGGTGGTTCCGGTCAGGATAGAAGGAGGCAATCTATATCTGGCGATGAAGGATCCCATGGATTTTATGGCAGTGGAAGAGGTAAAATCTGCCTCCGGGTATCGGGTGATCCCTATGATTGCCAATCCAGATGGTGTGAATCGGGCGGTAGAGGAGCTATATGGAAGAGTAGGCGTAGACCAGGCCATTGAAGAGATGAAGAAAACAGGCACCTCAAAGGAACGATGGAGAAACGACGGCCATGTCCTGGATGTGAAGGAAGATCAGGAAGACAGTGCGCCTACGATCCGGCTGGTCAATTCGTTCCTCAACCGGGCTGTGACAGAACGGGCCAGCGACATTCATTTAGAGCCTAGGGAACAGGAATTGGTGGTGCGCATAAGGATAGACGGCGTGCTCCATCCGATTCTGAAGGTACCTGGAGATCTGCAGCCTTCGGTGATTTCCAGGGTAAAGGTGATAGGCGGAATGAATACCACGGAGCACAGAATTCCTCAGGATGGACGTGCTACCATAAAGATTCAGGGCCAGACCGTTGACTTAAGAATCTCTACGGTTCCGGTGATCTATGGTGAGAAGGTAGTGATTCGTATTCTCAATCAATCTACAGCACTTCTTACCAGTCAGGGGATCGGCCTGTTTGGAAACGATATGGACAAATACAGGAGACTGCTTCGCATGGGCGGTGGCGTGGTTCTGCTGGCAGGGCCCACAGGAAGCGGAAAGACTTCTACGATGTATACCATGATTCAGGAGTTGAACCGTGAGGGAGTCAACCTGGTGACCCTGGAAGATCCGGTGGAGTATCGCATAGAAGGAATCAATCAGATTCCCATCTATGAGAAAGTAGGGATGACGTTTGCCGAGGGGCTTCGCGCAGTCTTAAGGCAGGATCCGGATATTATCGCGGTAGGAGAAATCCGCGACAGGGAGTCTGCCCAGATTGCCATGCAGGCCGCCCTTACAGGCCATCTGGTATTGTCTACCATCCATACCAATAATGCTGTAACCGCCATTGACAGGCTAAAGAATATCGGGGTGGAGCCGTATCTGATTGCAGATGCCATCAACGGAATCATCTCCCAACGGCTGGTCAAGAGGATCTGCCCCAATTGCAAAGAAGCCTACACTCCAGAGAAAGAGGAATGGGAACGCATGAAAATCCGGCCTGAAGACAGGACGGTCTTCTACAGAGGTAGGGGATGTCCCCATTGTTTTAATACCGGATATCGGGGAAGGATCGGCGTGTTTGAGATCCTGATGATGGGGAATGAACTGCGCAACTGTATTATGGAAGGAAAAACCAGGGAGGAGTTGCTTGCAGCGGCAAGAAAGCCGGAGGATATGCTTTTGTGGGATAACTGCCGCCGGTTGGTGATGGAGGGGATTACGACGGTGGAGGAAGCGGATACCGTATTTTGTGCTTGACTTTACTCTGCTAAAATGCTACTATGTTAGCATGCCGCAGCATCGAAAGTGAATTGCGGCTATATGTCTGATATGGATTA
>JAETTS010000648.1 GCA_021769025.1 Enterocloster bolteae | reverse complement strand
GGGAGAGAGGACCAGGCATTTCTTACCAGCCTTGCAGGGTTGATTCTGGTGCTTTTCTGGATTGTCCCGTACATATATGAGCTGTTTGAGACGATTAAAAATCTGTTTGCACTATAGGTGACAGGAGGTGCGTGAGCGATGACGATCGTTCAGGTGGCAGTAATGGGGATCGTGGCTGTGGCATTGGCTGTGCAGCTAAAGCCGCTGAGGCCGGAGTTTTCTGTCTATCTGATTCTGACTGCGGGGTTAGTAATCGTATTTTTAGGAATCTCGAGGCTTGAGCTGATTCTTGAGACAGTCAGGGAAATTGGAACATACATCCAGGTAAAGAACATCTATTTCGGTATGCTTTTAAAAATGCTGGGTATCAGCTATATTGCAGAATTTGCATCAGGCATCTGTAAGGACGCCGGATACGGCGCACTTGGAAGTCAGATCGAGATGTTCGGGAAGCTGTTGATTCTGGCCGTCAGCGCGCCGGTGCTGCTGGCCCTGTTGGAAACGCTGCAGTGGTTGATGGGATGAAAAAGAGAAAATGTATTTTGTATACTATGATTTTTTCTGTTCTGATCGCTGCCGCTGTTCTGCTTCCTGTGAGGGCAGAGGAGAGTGGAGCACCGGACTGGCCGGAGATGACATTTTCAGATTTTGATGTTACACAGATACAGATGTTTCTCGACAAGCTCCCGGATGGTGCAGCAGAGGGCATGTCGTTTGCAGAGATTATGAAAATGCTGGTAAACGGAGATTTGCCGGAGCTTTTATCCAGGGCAGACGGCGGACTGAGGCAGGCGCTCTTCTCAGAGATCCGGACGAACAGCGGACTGATGGGACAAGTCGTGCTGTTAGCTTTTACCGGAGCTATATTTTCCAGTTTTACCGGTATTTTTGGGTCCGGGCATGTGTCGGAAACCGGGTTTTATGTACTCTACCTTTTGACGATCACATTCCTGGCTGCCAGCTTTTTTGCCAGTATCCGTGTGGCCGATGCTGTTTTTCATGATATTATGGAATTTATGCGCGCGCTTCTGCCAGCATGGTTTCTGGCGGTAGCGATGGCAGGGGGAGCGATTACCTCTTCTGCCATGTGCGGATTTACCATTGCTTCTATCGGTCTGGTGCAGAGCATTTTCAGCGGGCTTCTGGTTCCTTTAATGCGAGTCTATATGATGCTGGTACTGGCCGGAAATCTGTACAGGGAGGACATGATTTCCAGGATGACAGGGCTTCTGAAAATGTTTATCGAGTGGACAGTGAAAGCATTGTTTGGCGTAGTGGTGGGATTCCATGTCATCCAGGGTATGGTTCTGCCCCAGGCGGACGCCCTGAAGAATGCCTCCGTCATGCGTGTGGCACAGATGATACCAGGGCTTGGCTCAGGGGCAGGCGCAGTTTCTCAGATGGTGATGGGGTCGGGAATCCTGATAAAAAATACGGCCGGAGCGGCGGCAATCGTGATTCTTCTCCTGCTGACGGCAATTCCGGTCATCAAACTTCTGGTGCTGATGCTTTTGTACGAGACTGCTTCGGCAGTC
>JAETTS010000647.1 GCA_021769025.1 Enterocloster bolteae | reverse complement strand
AAGGAAAAAGAAAGCCATGGTCTATATCATGGATGAAAAGCAGCTCCCTGGCCGGCCTTCCTCCCAATATGTCAGAACCATCCTCCAGGGGTATGTGGACAATGATATGGATATCGGCATTCTCAAAAAGTCTTTGGAAATAAATTCCATTGAATGTGTATAAGATTTGTGATATAAAAAAAGACGTTCGCTCCATGAACGTCTTTCTTTATGACGGCAGTGTTGCAGCACTACCTGTCAGATGATGATGAAATCAGAGAGCCGTTCTTGGTATGTAGGACTTTTGGGCTTTCATCCGGCACCCGCACAATCAATTCATCGAGTTTGCAATCCAGGGCTTCACAGATGAGATCTAAATGTTCCAGATTAACCCTGTCAACCAACTCATGGTACAATTCGTTGATTGTGTTTGGCCGGATGCCAGTAGCCCTTGCCAAGTCTGCTTGCGTCCACCTGAGTTCACCGAGCTTAGTAGATAGTAAAATTCTTATCATACGTCGCCGCTCCTTCCGCTATAAAATATCATTTTTCGACACACTCGTGTGCCTTTTGTTATTTTATAGCGGTTTGGGTTATATCCTATCATATACCGATAAGCGGAGCGGCATCCGGTCAGCTCAATGCCTTCCCATATTCTTCATCAAGGGCGATCCACCCATCTTCATTGGCCTCGTAGGATTTCAGCAATCCCCAGAGTTTCGCCCCTGGCCCGTCCTTGGTCTTTACGATAGTGAAAGTACCCTTACCGGTATGGACAGCCTGGCCATTCTTCTTGTGATAATCAAAAGTGGTTCCCGGCCCTTTCCGGATCCGTAAATCAGAAATCGCTACCTGGAACTTAAACTCCCGATCCATTACAGCAGAAGATATGCGCGGGTATACTTCATTTCCAGAATCGTCAAATACTTTATACCCGCTGTTCTGCTTGCAGAGTTCGATGGCGTTGCTCTGATCCTTAAATGCGCCGATCTGGCTCCCGGAATCTGCCCATTTCATGCGGACACGGTAATACCCCGTCCCGGCCGTGCTCGCTTTCTGATCTTCCGTTGCCTTAAAAGAAACATAATCAGGGATAGCAGTGATAAATAAACCGCTTTCCAGCTTATACCACTTCTCGTCTGCAGAAATGCCGGCAACAACAAAAGTTCCCTCGTGCACAATCTGATCCACCTCTGCAGTGATGCTCGGCGCCTTTCTGATATTCAGTCCATCGACGCCCTTATAGGCGACTGTCACGGAGCCATTCAAGGCATTGATCTTCTGCCCGCTGGTATCATCACTAGCAATATCCACAGGTATCGAGGGTACGGTTGTGATATCTCCGCCGGCCATTGCCTTTTTAACATCTCTTCGGAACTGATCCATAGAAAGACCATATTTGCTCCAGATATGCTCCACATCACCATGGTTGGAGGCAATCCCCTTCACATTCCCCTCGTGGTGGCTCATCAACACATTGCTGTCCTCCGGATTGAATCCAAACTTCTTGCAGATATGCGCAAAGAACTGTACCGCATTGGCATATGTGGCCAGCA
>JAETTS010000646.1 GCA_021769025.1 Enterocloster bolteae | reverse complement strand
TAAAACTAAACACCGTTCTCCAGACAGGCATAAACGAAAATGAATGGCCCCAACTTATAAAACTAACACAACAATATCCCATAGACATCCGCTTCATCGAAATGATGCCCATCGGATACGGAAAACAATACTCCCCGGTCAGCAATACACAGCTCCTCCAACAAATCCAGGCTATGTATCCAGAACTCCAAAAAGAACAATCCATCCACGGAAACGGCCCCGCCGTCTACTACAAGATACCAGAAGCCAAAGGCAGCATCGGATTCATCAGCGCCATCCACGGAAAATTCTGCCAAACCTGCAACCGCCTCCGCCTGTCCGCCCACGGAAGCCTGAAACCCTGCCTCTGCTACGAAGACCAGGTAGACCTGATAGAACCCCTAAGAACCTGCAAAGGAAAACAAAGAGAATACCAGATAAAAGAAAAAATCCTTCAGGCCATCAACCAAAAACCCAAAGAACACCACTTCACACAATCCGCCCAGATAACCGAGACAAAACCCATGGTACAGATAGGAGGATAAACAGACAGGAGGAAAAACAGATGGGAAAACTAATCGCCATATGTATCAGCGAACACAGAGGTACACAAAAACACCAGGTAGAAAAAGCCACCCTCATAGAAAACTGGGGCATAGAAAAAGATGCCCACGGCGGAACCTGGCACCGCCAGGTCAGCCTCCTCTCCCTGGAAAAAATAGAAGAATTCCAAAAAAAAGGAGCACAAATAGACTTCGGAGCCTTCGGAGAAAACCTGATAATAGAAGGCTTTGACCTTAGAACCATCCCCGTAGGAACCAAAATCCAGATAGGAACCACCCTCCTGGAACTCACCCAGATAGGCAAAGAATGCCACAGCCACTGCCAGATATACAAAACCATGGGCGACTGCATCATGCCCAGAGAAGGCGTCTTCGCAAAAGTAATCACCGGAGGAACCATCCGCCCAGGAGACCAGGTACAACTCCTCCCCTTACCAAAAGACCGCCCCTTCACAGCAGCAGTCATTACCCTGAGCGACAAAGGAAGCACCGGAGAACGAGAAGACAAAAGCGGCCCGCTGATAAAAGACCTTCTCCAGTCACAAGGCTACCAGGTCATCGAATCCCTCCTCCTCCCCGACGGAAGGCCCGACCTGGAAAAACACCTGTGCCGCCTGGCCGACCAGAGACAAGTCAACCTAATCCTTACCACCGGCGGAACCGGCTTTTCCCAGAGAGACACCACACCAGAAGCCACCCTTGCCGTCTGCGACCGGATGGCAAACGGCATCGCCGAAGCAATCCGCCAATACTCCCTTACCATCACCGGCCGCGCCATGCTAAGCCGCGCTGTATCAGGAATCCGCCGACAAACCCTTATAATCAAACTCCACGGAAGCCCCAAGGCCGTGAAAGAAAGCATTGACTATATTCTTCCCCATCTAGGCCACGGACTTGGCATTCTAATAGGAAGCGAAGGAGAATGCTGAAACAGATAACTGAAATCCCCCATATCATACTGTCCAGACATACATCAGACAATAAAAAACAAAGAAATAATGAAATAAAC
>JAETTS010000645.1 GCA_021769025.1 Enterocloster bolteae | reverse complement strand
ACCCTGACGTATCTTTCATAATGACCTGTGGTCTGGATGATGTCAATGCCATCTTTCACGCAGAAAAACGTGTTAAAATGGATTGGATCACGGTCAAGGGCTCCAATATCTCCCCGTATTTCCTTTCCTATGCAGCACCTCTGGTTCAGGGAAAAGTAGTGTTGCATCTTGTAGAAGACGGACTTCCGGCTTTTGTTTACCGTAAATTGGCTCAAAAAATCAGCGTCCTCCCCGGAGGCTGATTTTTTGAGGCTATTTACGGTAAACAAAAGCCGGAAGTCCGTCTTCTCCAAGAGGCACCTCTACTTTTCCCTGAACCAGAGGTGCTGCATAGGCAAGGAAATCCGGGGAGATATTGGAGCCCTTGTCCGTGATCCATTCCAATGGAACAGGTTTTTCTGCGTTACAGATGGCATTGACATCTTCCAGACCACAGGTCATTCTGTAGGAGACGTCCGGGTTCTGTTCTCTTATAAAAGAAACCATCATGCCGGTTGCACCGTTAAGGGCTGCTTTTACTCCAAAAACTCCTGCTGCAACAGCTTCCTGCTGGTCTGTGGCGGACAGCATGGAAGAAGAGCAGCGCTGGCATACGTTCAGCTCTATGGAGCGGGCCTTTACGCCAAGGCGGGTGCGGACAAGGTTTTCCAAATATTTGCCGCAGCCTGCAAGCATTTTGTGACCAAAGGAGTCTGTGCCCACGGAATTATCGTATTCGCAGATGAAGGTTCCCTGGGCATCATGGATTCCTTCAGATACACATACAATTACATTGCAGTTTTTCTGGAATGCTTTTTCTACATTAGAAAGAAATTCTTCTGTGTCAAAGGCTACCTCCGGAAGGTAGATGAATAGAGGATTATCTCCCTCGTATTTTCTGGCCAGTGCGCTGGCTGCTGTGAGCCATCCTGCGTGACGGCCCATGATCTCAACGATGGTAACGGATTTCTTTTCATAAACATTGGCATCCAATATGATCTCACGAACTGTGGATGCAACATATTTCGCCGCACTTCCAAATCCAGGGGTATGATCTGTATGAACCAGGTCATTGTCAATCGTCTTGGGTTCTCCGATCACGCGGATGTCACTGCCGATGGCAGCAGCGTACCTGGAAAGCTTACTCACCGTATCCATGGAATCATTTCCACCGATGTAAAAGAACCAGCCAATGTTCATCTCTTCAAACTTGCGGAAAAGAAGAGGGTATACCGGGTCTTCTAAGGATTCCGGAAGCTTGTAGCGGCAGGAGCCCAGATAAGCACCCGGGGTATGCTTTAAATACCCTAACTTCTCTCCTGGAAGAGCTTCTTCAAAGTCCAGGGTTGTTCCATTTAGAAATCCTTCGATTCCATTGACCATACCGTAAACATGGCCGATGGTTTCCGGGTGGGAAAGCCCTTCGGAAACCACGCCGTAAAGGCTGCTGTTAATGACTGCCGTAGGTCCGCCGGACTGACCGACGAGCAGATTCTTTTTTGACATATGGGATTTACCTCCTAATCATGATGGGTGCCCTTTCGAATGTGATAAAGGGAGTTGATT
The DNA here is from genome assembly GCA_021769025.1 of Enterocloster bolteae. The sequence continues at coordinate 7 of JAETTS010000645.1, read as the reverse complement.
CATTATA
>JAETTS010000644.1 GCA_021769025.1 Enterocloster bolteae | reverse complement strand
ACTGATGCCAAAAACTTTCATTTTGGTACCTGGCTATGGCGCACAGGGAGGAAAGGGCGCTGACCTGGTTCACTTCTTTAATGAAGATGGACTTGGGGCAATTGTGAATTCCTCCAGAGGAATCATTGCTGCTTATAAGCAGGACAAATATGCTTCTTTCGGGGAGAAAAATTATGCAGATGCTTCCAGAAAAGCAGTGGAGGATATGGTTGCCGATATTCGCGGGGCGTTGGAAAATCGTTAATGGACTGTGATTTTCGACTTGTTTCGGCCCCTTGTGGAACACGTTTGCGTCCGATTTTTCACATGTCCGTTTGGTTTGCCTTGTGAAGAAGGAACATCAGGCATCATATAAGACAAGCAGGAGGAACTTTATGAGTAAAAAAGCAAAAGAAAGTGTAAGAATCGTAAGTCAGGAGTGCATCGGGAAGGATATTTACAGCATGTGGCTGCAGACTGTGGAAATTGCGGAGAATGCCGTTCCGGGTCAATTTCTTTCCTTATATACAAGAGACGGAAGCAAGCTCCTTCCCCGTCCCATCAGCATCTGCGAAATCGATAAGGAAAACAGCAGGATTCGTCTGGTATACAGGGTGACCGGACCAAATACAGGAACGGAAGGCTTTTCCAGGCTGCATGCAAATGTTCCAATCGAGGCTTTGGGGCCTCTGGGCAATGGCTTCCCGCTTCAAGAGGCCGAAGGAAAAAAAATATTCCTTATGGGAGGCGGCATTGGAATTCCGCCTATGTTGGAAACCACCAAACAATTAAAAGCAGAGAAAACAATTATTTTAGGATACCGGGATGAACTATTTTTAAAAGAGGAGTTTGAGCCTTACGGTCAGGTTTATGTGGCAACTGAGGATGGAAGTGCAGGAACAAAAGGAAATGTAATGGATGCGATTCGGGAGAATGGACTGGATGCAGATCTGATTTTTGCCTGTGGTCCGCTTCCTATGCTGCGTGCAATTAAGGCCTATGCCATGGAGAAGCAGATTCCCTGCTGGATTTCTATGGAAGAGCGCATGGCATGCGGGATTGGTGCATGCCTGGGATGTGTCTGCAAGTCAAAAGAAATTGACAGCCATTCTCATGTTCATAACAAGCGTGTATGTAAGGATGGCCCTGTATTTTTAAGTACGGAGGTAGAGTTATGAGTAAGATGAGCGTAACGCTGGCCGGAGTGGAACTTCAGAATCCGGTGATGACTGCTTCAGGAACTTTTGGCTCTGGTATGGAGTACAGTGAGTTTGTGGATTTAAACAAACTGGGGGCAGTGGTGACCAAAGGCGTAGCCAATATCCCATGGCCGGGCAATCCAACTCCCCGTGTGGCAGAAACTGCCAGCGGCATGCTGAATGCCATTGGTCTTCAGAATCCTGGAATTGATGTGTTCTGTGAAAGAGACCTGCCATTTCTGCAGCAGTTCCATACGAAAATTATTGTGAATGTCTGCGGAAAATCTACAGAGGATTACTGTGAAGTAGTGGAACGGCTTGGCAATGAAAAAGTGGATCTTCTGGAGATCAATGTTTCCTGCCCCAATGTAAAAGA
>JAETTS010000643.1 GCA_021769025.1 Enterocloster bolteae | reverse complement strand
GAATAAAAATCATGCATCTGAATCGGCGACGGATTCATCCCCTGAAGTTTTGCATTTCTTGCCATCAGGCCAGAGGGGGAGTACAGCGGAACCCATACCGCATCATCGGACAGAATCTTAAGGATGGTCTCATAGTCTTTCTGTACCGCTGCCTTGTCAGGATTTACAGCTGCATCATCAACCAGCTTGTCAACTTCCGGGTTCTTGTAATAGGAACGGTTTCCGCCGGCACCTGTATCAGCGCTAGTAAACAGTGGGCGGTAAGTGTTATCTGGCTCTGCGTTGGCAACCCATCCTGCCAGACATGCCTCATGCTCACCGTTGCCGGTCTTCTCAAAGAAGGTGGAACCTTCCATCTGCTCGATATTCATTGTGATACCCAACTCTGCCAGATTAGCCTGGATAACCGTAGCACTGTTGGCACGGGCATTGCCGGCAACATAGCAGGTAAAGGTAAAGCCTTCTCCGATTCCAGCCTCGGCAAACAGTTCTTTTGCCTTTTCTGGATTGTACTCATACTTGGTAACTACGTCATAATAACCGATAGCCGGCTCGCCGATGTAATTGTCAAAGGGAGCGCCTTCGCCGCTGACCGTAACCGTAACCACATCTTCTTTGTTGATGGCATAGCTAAGCGCCTGCCTTACCCTTACATCATCAAACGGGGCTTTGCTGTGATTTACGGTAAAGTATTCAATTGTCGTTACGGTATACTCATCCAGTGCCAGATCTGCACTCTCTCTGATTCTCTGAGCATCTGTTGTAGGAACATTGATAAGAAGATCCAATTCTCCGTTCTCCAGAGCAATGGTTCTTGCAGACTCTTCCGGAATCACCTTGAAGATCAGCTTATCATTCTGAGCAGCACGTTCCGGGTTAAAGTAGTCCGGATTTTTTACCAGAGAGAAGGAAGCTCCTGGAGTCCAATCATCGAACTTATATGGACCGGTTCCCATAGGAGCGCTCTCAATTGTCTTGCCTTCCGCAAGAATCTTCTCTACATGAGCCTTGCTAAAAATTGCACAGCCAGAGTGATTCAAAGAAGAAACTAACGCATTAGACGGAGTGTTCATATGAATGATAAAATGAGTATCATCCACCACTTCCACAGACTCAACCATGGAAACTAGATGGCCTACCTTAGGAGACTCCTTCTGGGTTTCCAGGGAAAACTTTACATCCTCAGCAGTCAGCGTAGAGCCGTCATGGAACTTTACACCTTCCTTTAAGGTAAATTCTACTGTCACATCGTCCTTAAACTCCCAGCTTTCAGCCAGATCGCCGACGAATTCATTGTCCTCTGTCAGACGCACCAGGTTACTGTAAATATGCCTGGTCGCGTACGCGGATGCGGTATCATTGTGATTATGAGGATCCAGGGAAGTTATGTCACTGCTGATGCCAATTGTAATAACCTGCCCCCCCATACTCTCGGACGAAGCGTCCCCACCTGCTGCCGCCGCAGTAGTGGTCGTGCTGGAATCCCCTGCACCGCCTGCATTTCCTGAATTGCCTGAGTTTGAGCTGCCGCCGCAGCCCACCAGCAGACCCATCACC
>JAETTS010000642.1 GCA_021769025.1 Enterocloster bolteae | reverse complement strand
GAGACTTATCTGAGAATGCAGAGTACGATGCGGCCAAGGATGAGCAGAGAGACATCGAGCTGCGTATCGAAGAGCTGGAGAAGCTGTTGAAAAATGCAGAAGTCGTTGTGGAAGATGAGATCGATTTAGAGAAGATCAATGTTGGCTGTAAAGTAAAAGTGTTCGAGATCGATGAAGATGAAGAGATGGAATTCAGGATTGTGGGATCAACGGAAGCCAACAGCCTTCAGAACAAGATTTCCAATGAATCTCCGGTAGGCCAGGCTTTGCTTGGCAGAAAAGTGGGAGACGTTGTGGATGTGGAGACTCAGGTAGGAGTCATCCAGTATAAAGTGTTGGAGATTCAGAGAGTATCATAGTTTACCAATAACCGAAAAAGGAGAGAAAATCGTGGCAGAGCAGAGTCAGAACCAGGCCCATTCGGAAAATCATGTACAGACCCAGGAGGAACTCAACCAGCTGCTGAAAGTCCGCCGGGAGAAGCTGGCGCAGCTGCAGGCAGAGGGAAAGGATCCCTTTAAGATCACCAAATATGACGTGACGGTTCACAGTACGGATGTAAAGGAACAGTATGAACAGTGGGAAGGGAAGGAAGTATCTGTGGCAGGGCGTATGATGTCCAAGAGAGTCATGGGCAAAGCCTCCTTCTGCAATGTTCAGGATTTAATGGGGAATATCCAGTCTTACGTAGCCCGCGACAGCATTGGCGAGGAATCCTATAAAGAGTTTAAGAAGATGGACATCGGCGATATCATCGGATTGACCGGCACGGTGTTTAAGACTAAAACCGGCGAGATCTCCATCCATGCTTCTTCCATAACCTTGCTGTCCAAAAGCCTTCAGGTTCTTCCGGAGAAATATCACGGCCTGACCAATACAGATATGCGCTACCGTCAGCGCTATACGGATCTGATCATGAATGAGGAGGTAAAGAAGACCTTTGTCATGCGTTCCAGAATCATCAGCTGCATCCGCAGATATCTGGACGATCAGGGCTTTTTGGAGGTGGAGACCCCTATGCTGGTGGGCAATGCCGGCGGTGCTGCGGCAAGACCCTTTGAGACCCATTACAATGCGTTGGATGAGGATGTGAAGCTGCGTATTTCCCTGGAATTGTACTTAAAGAGGCTGATTGTAGGCGGTATGGAGAAAGTCTATGAGATCGGCCGCGTATTCCGGAATGAGGGGCTGGATACCAGGCACAATCCGGAGTTTACATTGATGGAGTTGTATCAGGCTTACACCGATTATTATGGCATGATGGATCTGACTGAGAACATGTTCCGCCATGTGGCCCAGGAAGTCTGTGGAACTACACGGATCCCTTACGGGGAAGTGGAGATTGATCTTGGAAAGCCCTTCCAGCGTCTGACCATGATAGATGCCATCAAACAGTATACAGGGATTGATTTCGATCAGGTAACCACCACCCAGGAGGCAAAAAAACTGGCGAATGAGAAGGACATCCATTACGAAGAGCGGCATGTCCGCGGCGACATTATCAATCTGTTCTTCGAGGAATTTGTGGAGGAGCATCTGATTCAGCCGACCTTCATCAT
>JAETTS010000641.1 GCA_021769025.1 Enterocloster bolteae | reverse complement strand
GGCTCATGATGAAACGCAGGATTCCCTGATTCACTGGCTTGGCTGTCTCGCTCTGGATAAACTTCATATCCAGCTTCAGTATATCGAGAGGCATCTGGTTCAGCATGTTTAAGGAGGAGTAACCGCTTCCTAAATCATCCATCTCAATGATGAATCCCAGCTCCCTGAGGTGGGTTACTGTATCAATGATTTGTCCCGGGTTTTCAGTATAAGCACTCTCTGTAATTTCCAGATGAAGGCGCGACGGCGGCAGATTATATTTATGTACAGTCCTCAGAAGGATGTTGGCAAGGTCCGCATTGTAGATATCAGCCCTGGACACATTCACGGACACAGGTATCTGCGGATACCCCTTACTGTCCCAGTCACGCAAAAAAGCGCAGGTGCGGTCCCACACATACTGGTCCAGCTGTGTGATGAATCCATTTCTCTCGAACAGAGGAATGAATTCCCCGGGCGACTGGAACCCCCATTCCGGATGAATCCACCTTACCAGAGCCTCTGCTCCTGACAATTCCCTATCCTTCAGCCTGTACTTTGGCTGCAGGTACACAATGAACTGCCCCTTAATGCTGCGGACCGCCAGCAGTGCGCGGTCGCACATCTGTTCCACAGATATGGAGCGGTCATCAATATGGTAAACTCCCCATTTCATCACCATATTTTTCACATTGGACATGGCATTAATCTGATTGCCCGCCTCCGCAAACAGCTGCTCTGAGTAGTCAAGGCGGCGCTCCGAAAGACAGGCAAACTGATCCGCATTAATCCGGCCGCAGATACCCCATCTGCCAACCTGCTTTGAAAACATGGCGGCCACATTGACCAGAAGCCTGTCCCCGGAAGGCACTCCGAATATGTCGTTGACAAGTTTAAAATTCTCTATGTTGGAATATATAATGTCATACTCCTGCTCAGGATGAGCGGCCAGGGTTTCCTTTACACGCTGGTAAAAAAATTCTTTTGAGTAGAGTCCGGTCAGCCGGTCATACTGGATCAGATTTATCATGGCGGCGGTTTCCCTGAGCTTGATGATATTGGCAACACGGTGCAAAATAACCTGGGGTTTATAAGGCTTTGCCACAAAGTCTGTGGCCCCGTGGGAAAGAGCAGTCACTTCATCGGATTCATCATCACTCTGCGTGGTTACGATGACCGGTATGGATGCCAGCGCCGGATCCTCCTGCATACGGGCAAGGAAGGTATACCCATCCATCACAGGCATAATGATATCCAGAAGAATCAACGCGATTCCATCCCTGTATTTTCTCAGAACCGCCAGGGCAGCCTGTCCGTTCTCCGCTTCCAGCACCTCATATTCCGACGAAAGAATGGCGCTCAGCATCATACGGTTTATCTCATTGTCTTCCACAACTAAAATTTTTCTTTGTGTGAACATTAATTTCCCTCTTTTCAAATGATACACAGCTTTGTCTATTGTACCATATCTGAAAACCCTTGCCAAGTAATCCCTGACGATGCTGTTACTTTCATTGTGTTTTCCGGATATTTCTGTTATTATCATAAATGCACAGTATGCTGTAAGCATGAAACGGGAAA
>JAETTS010000640.1 GCA_021769025.1 Enterocloster bolteae | reverse complement strand
CGGCGTATTACAGCCATCCTCCAGCTTTTTCAGAATTTCTTCTATTCCCTGCCACGTGTTGTATTCCAGATATCCATGTTTCAGATAACAGTCCCACATAGCCTGGATGGGCTGTTTCAATTTCCGGAGTATGCTCCAGCCCTGTTTGTCTTCTGTATCACAATCACAGTACCGGAAGTAATCCATGACCGTACAGTAAAAATGGATTCTGCCGCTGTCCTTCCAAAGGCGTCCCTTCCCTTTCCGTAAAGCCGCCCTTTTGAAAGCTCGAAATTCCCTCCACGCATTGCGGATGACCCTCTTCTCCCATCCCATATCCTCCAGCTGTTTCCCCTGTAACATGCGGTTTGTGTTCCCCCTTTCATAAAAATAGGAGGAGTGCAAAAACGCACTCCTCCAAAAGGTTCTTTCTATACTCTGGTTCGTATCCATCTTTAGAATCTTCCCTCTCTTAATGGCTTAAGCCGCCTTCACCAGCTCATATGCCTTATCTATCATGACATTGCCCTCCACAGTCCTGGCAAACAGGCTCTCTTTGTAGTTTGCCCGCTTCCTGAGAGGCTCACTGTGGGTAGCAAAGTCGGATACGGCATTGATGAACCGGTAGCCGTTTTTACCAACATCTTTTAAATCCGGCGCTTCATGATACCTTGCTTTCATATCTTCTTTTAACCGGAGCATGTTTTTCGTTTGTGCCTCTGTGGCATTTTCCGGCAGGGGGAACAGGGCATCTATGTATTCCTGTACCTGTCTGTCGGAAAGTTTTATCCGGCGCAGAGCGTCTATGGCCTTGCCCAATTCCTTCATATACTGGTCCGCGTACAGCAGGGTATATCTGGCGTCTTCCATCTTTCCCTGGATATCGCCTACATGGTCGGCTGACCATGTGCGTTTCGCTGTTTTCAGGGCAAGGTTTAAAGTATTTTGACAAACTACACGGATAGGCGTCATAGCCGCTTTGATGGCTCCGGTGCCGTCATGGGAGTTCATAAACACCAGATAGGGCGTAATCTCATCCCCGCTGATGATATAGTTCTGAGGGAGTTTAGCCAATATCCAGGTCCTGCGCCCATTCTGCAGGGAACCAGCGGTTTCATAAGTAACGCCCTCGCCTAACAGGGCATCTGTAAAGGCGAAGGCGTCCTCGTTCTGGACAACCCGGTAGCGGTCCGTCACCACTCCTAAGACCTGGTTGTCGCTGTCTCTTAAATTTACTTTGAATCCGGGGACTAAGTGTCCGTCTGCAGTCAGTAATGCTTTCTGGATGACCTTCCAGTTGAGTCCTGCAAGTTCCAGGGCCTCTCTTGAAGCGGGGGCCTCCTGTACCATGGTTCCAAGTCCATGCCATGGTTTCTGCCTTGTGTAAAACATGGTTTCTACATTTGCTGCCATTTCTATTACCTCCTTTGAAATGATTTGGTTATTTGTATTCAGGGAGATAATATATAATTATTTCTTCATAATTTAACACATTTTTATTTGTATTCTATACATTACCAATCAGCCTAATTTGCTTCAAGCATATATGAATACGAATAAGAACCCGAAAGCCCAATATTATCAAACT
>JAETTS010000639.1 GCA_021769025.1 Enterocloster bolteae | reverse complement strand
CAATCCGGTCCAAAAGTTCCATCAAATTTACTTTTTCCCCAAACTCCCCATAGTCTTTTCCAATCACCCAGGCTTTAACAGGTTTGTTCCCATAATCCTCATACATCCTACTAGCATAGGCGGCCAGAACAGCCTCAGATGTCTCCACATAACCGCTATTCACAGCCATAACCGGTCTCTCAAATGCCCCGGCCAGATTAACCGGCTGGTCATCGCGTACCGCAACATAGACCATATTGGGAAGAGTCCTATTGGCAAAGGTATTCTGTTTTCCTGTTGGCATTGAGCGGATAAACGCCTCTGCAAAACCTCTTGCCACCATCTTCAGTTCCTCACCGGTAAGGTTTTCCGCCAGCTCTCTTATATTGACTGTGGCATAGCGGTACATGGTAGAGGAGTTAAACTCCACTGTACCCAAGTGTCCTGCACCAGTACTCTCCTCTCCGCCGCAGTCATCCACTGCTGTAAAATAGTCGTACTCATTGCTCACCCTGTGGGTGGATATGGCGTGGGCTACCTGGGCGGCCGCATCGTAATTCAGGCTGGGATTGCTTGCCGCCATACGCCCGAACAACAGAATATCTGCGCTTGGCTCATCCTTCACCGCCTTTTCCAGATCAGATTTGTATGTTTTCTTTTTGGCATCTTTTGATGCGGAGTCTCTGTAATATTTTACAGTCAGGTTCGCAAAGTTTTTAACCTGTCGGGCGCTCACAAAGAATAGTGCGTCCTTCTTGTCAGATCCGGCTTTTACCCCGGCTAACTCCAGCACTTCCTTTACCGTCTTATCCATGCCTTCGGCCGTAAGATCTTCGTTATCTGCACATATCTGATTGACGACCAACTCTGACAGCTTTTTCGTCCGATATCCCATATGCTCTGATGTGAACAGTTCTTTAAACATCTGTCTCATAGCCCTTTTCCATGCCTGGGAGGACACCCTGGCTCTCATCACCCCTCCATACATCGCCGTCTTGGGGCTACCTGTATCATCCCTGTTGACGCAGCTGGGCGGAACCGTCTGAATCACATGGAAATCGATATACATATTTTGACTCATTTATTTTTTCTCCTCTCCGCTTTTGTTCTCCTGCTTTTCCTTTCTACCTCTTCCTCCATAAAAATCCTGTCCCCACTTAAGACACACTTTTCTTTTCCCCTCCGGAAACTGCATCTCATACAAATCTCCGGCCATACGCCTGTAATTCAGGGAAATACCATTAGCTTTAAACAGCTGCACAATCCCCCGCAAGTGGTGGGACAGTTCCTTTACATCTGCCGATGTAGCCAACATCCGCATCTTCTGCACGACTCTCTGCTCTGCATTTGGATCACCGTCATAGGAGGCTGCCAGCCTGTACATAGCCTTTCCTAAACTCACATCCTCATCTGTGTGCATATGCTGGCTTTTGGCATTATATCCCTGCTGGTGCAGCGCATACAGCGTGAGCGCAGTGTAACACACCCACTCCTCCTTTGTGGCTGTTCCGTTTTTGCTCCAGAAATCCTCTGGTATGTCCGACAAAAGGATTCCGAAAAGCTGCGGGAGCTCTCCGGGTTCACGCCCTAT
>JAETTS010000638.1 GCA_021769025.1 Enterocloster bolteae | reverse complement strand
TTAAAGTGTCAGCTGATGACCAAATGCAGACGATTCAATTTTTTCTTTAGATTTATTGGTATGAATGTCTTTCCTATAATGCCTGGTGCCTGCAGTGGTCAGAAGAGGGTGACAGATACACTAGAACTGGAGTTACAGAGTTTGCTTATCAATCTCCTGGTGGACCCTGGAAACTCTTGCTCTGCAAGAGGAACCGGTGTGCTAAACCTCAGAGCCCATCTCTCCAGCCGCTAAACACACATATTTTTATAAATAGCTTCATAGGAAAGTCAGATGTTGTGAGCATCAATGATCTAGGCTCCCAGCAGAAAGAGGGGGCGGGCTCTAAACATTTCAGAGATGTGACTGGTTGCCTACTTTCTCATTAAGCTGTCCATGGCATGATCTGGCTGTTTTCACAGGGTCTCCTAGCTCAAGATGCTTTCACACTCACTCTGTAGCAGAGGATGACCCTGAATTCCTGATCGACTGCCTCTGCCTTCCAAGTGCTGGACCACCATATCTGGCTTAGCTCTTATTTCTTAGAGCAGAAACAAATGCAGGGAAATGTGCTGGAAATCACTGTGTACGAAGGAACTCAGGAGGTGAGGCTCAGAGAAAGAGGGGTGATGGAGCCTTAGGAAATGCCAGCCCTAGCATTCCAATGTACCCCATAACTCCCAGAGGATGAAAGGAACATCTTCCAGGCTGACCTATATCTTGTTGACACTGTCTAGCCAGATGTTTTTGATAAGCCCCTTCATTTCCATCTCTACCAAAGCAGACTTGTCACTTCAGCCCAATTTGTGGCCACACCAGAGGCACTGGACTAGGGGAACCTCTATCCTGTTCCTTCTACCTCTGAGCCTGCCATTTCCCCACACAGAGAAAAGAAGGGAGAGGAGGAACTCCAACTCTTTGTCTCTGGTAAGAAGATAGAAAGATACCCTTGTTCCTAAACACTCGTCTTCCTGGAAGGGGCAAGGGGAGAGGCACAGCAGAAGGCCGAGGTAGAAGGGCATGAGTTAGCTCCTGCCTCTCTACCTATGTCCACAGTTCAGTAAAAACTCTGCTCTACTTAAAACATTGGGACAGACTCTATGGTTTGGACACAGCAGCTAAAATGATGGCTTCCAATGCTCTCCAGTTGAACACAGTAGAAAAAAAACCCAAAAACTAAAAAACTTCCTAATGCTACTGATTTTACACCAGGAACTAAGATGAAAAATACTCTGATAGAAACAACTGATTAATGGAGATTAGGTATATAAGGTTTCACATAGCCCAGAGTCTCCTCAAACTTGGTATGTAGCTGAGGCTGCTCTTCAGCTCATGATCCTCCTGAATTCACCTCCTGAGTAGGGGGAGGGGGGATGTGCTACCATACCGAGCCAAACACAATTTACATACACCAGAAATTTCCAGAGTGAGTACTGTTCATGACTGGCCTGGGGCAGCTGATCATCTCAGCCATCACTGTCACAGCCCTTCAGTCTTGAATCTGAACTGGTCACGATGCATCTCCAGAACACAGCTGTGCTTGTCAGTGTTCACTGAACTTGCATTTCTAGCCTTGGATTGAAACTGTCTAG
>JAETTS010000637.1 GCA_021769025.1 Enterocloster bolteae | reverse complement strand
GCGTTAAAAGACAACGCCTAAGTACCGATGGTCTTCAAGTACCCTGGAGAACACAACATAAGTCTCTCCCCAGGCTATGTTATCTCGGAAGATTACATATTATCTAAATGACATTGACCTGCTTCCTTGTTTGATTATTGCAACCACTTCTACAACTCCTAAACCAATGTCATGATGTTGGGGTCAAAAGGTCTTTTGACCCCCTTGATACCGGATTGCTCCGCACTTTGTGCTCCCGCAATCCTCAAAAACATTCAAAATCCGCCCTCTGTTTTACAGATCAATAAACTCGATGTCCGTCCCATCTTCTTTCCGGTCTGCTCCGCCCTGTCCCGAAAAAGCTGTTCTAGGATCTCCCTGCCGGTTTCCAGTTCTCTCTGTACCCTGTCTCTCTGGACGGCCTGCCTGCATCCGCTCCCCGGACATTCCTCCGGTTCCATTCCCTCTGGGTGCTTTTCCTCTGGATGCTCTCTCCCGGGCCATATCTTCCCTTGCCATACGCTCCCTGGAAACTTGCTCCTTAACGCCGCTTTTCCGGGCTGGCTGCTGCCTGGCTGGAAACTCCATCTCCATATCTCTCTGATACCGCTCTTCCCTGGACAGTCTTCCAGGCTCCTGCCGCCGCTCCCTATTCTGCCGTTCTCTGGCTATCTTCTCCGGATAATCCTCTCGGTTTTCCCTATGCTCAAAGAAATCATCCTGTCGTCCCCTGGTAATCACCAAAGAAATGATAGCAATCAGAAGAATTACAGTCAGCACGATCAGGCCAATAATAATCCAGAATCGGACATCATAGTCATGAACCAGAGAATTATATTCTGTTACCATGGCCTCATAAGCCTCTTTCGTAACTCCTGAGCCAGTCAGATCCTGGAAATACCGCTGCAGCGTCCGCTCTTCTCTGTCATATCGATAATATACCTGCTCTCCGCTTTCATTTAATCCATAGAAAATACAGTAGCTTGGGTCATCTTCTGATTCCAGCACCCATCCTTGTACATCATGGCCATCAATGCCTATAGTGCACTGAACATATCCTTCTGGTATCTCCACGCCATCTGGTATGGAAAATACAGTAATCAGTCTTTCTGGTGTCTTCAGCCGGACTCCCTGGTCACCACTTCCTCCGCTTTCTCCGGTTCCCTCTACTTTCGTCACCGTGATGGTATACGTTTTTACAGTCTGGCCGTCCTGTGCCGTCACCGTGCAGACCACCTGATTCTCACCGATCTGCAAGCCTTCATTTCCTGATATAGCCACACTGGCATTGGCATCCTGTGCTGGAGCTGACACGCTGATTCTATCCACATCTCCGCCTACTGTGGCTGTGTAAGACATCACATCCGCTGAGAAAGAAGGCGAGAGATTCCCCGGGGATATCTCCAATACTGCCAGAGACGCATTGCTGGAAGAGGAACTGGTTCCCTGTATCGTCACAGCAGAAGACCCTTGCTGTCCCACCTCCACGGCCTGACTGTCCTGGTCATAAACCTCCTGGGTATTCACCGTAATATTGCTGGTTCCTGCCTTAGCTGCACGAAACTTCAGAGAAAAACTAAGTTCCTTATTGTTCTGGCT
>JAETTS010000636.1 GCA_021769025.1 Enterocloster bolteae | reverse complement strand
CGGTGCTCATGTTCTTTCTGCTGTATCTGGGATGCAGGCAGATTAAATTAAAGGAGAAGGCAGTGTACTGCGGACTTCTGCTTCTGTTTTTCGCCAGCTTTTCGGTTAACACGCTGAATTTTGTGTGGCATGGATTTCATTTTCCCAACAGTCTCCCATGCCGGCAATCGTTTATCTACATCTTCCTGATGCTTGTGATCTGCTATCGGGCGTATATCAACCTGTACAGAACTTCCTGGAAACATGTGGTTATCTCTTTCTGGGGAGCGGTGATATTCGTGGTTCTGGCGGAAAAGCTGGTAGAGCAGGAACACTTTGAATTCTACACATACTATACGGCCATACTGTTTCTGGCCCTGTACGGAGGCATTCTCTACCTTTATAAAAAGAAAAAGGCGGGATACGGCGGGGTGATGGCTCTGGCCCTTGTGCTGGTATCGGTTGAGGCGGCGGTAAACACGACGGTGACCAGCGTGACCACCACAAGCAGGACCAGCTACGTCAAGGACAATGAAGACGTAAGGAAGCTGGCGGAATCCCTGATCCCCAGCGACACATTTTACCGGATTGAGAAAGTGACCAGGAAGACAAAGAATGACGGGGCATGGATGAATTTTCCGTCAGTATCCCTGTTTTCGTCCACAGCCAACGCGGATCTGACGGAATTTTTCAAGGACATCGGATGCGAGGGAAATACAAATGCCTACAGCATCACCGGAAGCACCCCCCTGGCAGACTCTCTCTTCTCCGTGAAATACGGTCTGTATTCCTCTGAGCAGGAAGACAACGAGATGCTGGAGCTGATGGACAGAAGCGGAGATACATGGCTGTATCACCGTCTCGCCACGCTGCCGGTGGGATTTATGGTGTCGCCGGATCTGGAGACGGACTGGCAGAGAGACCTGGGGAATCCGGCGGAGGTCCAGAACAATCTGTGCGATGTCATCGGAGCGGATAGGGTGCTCATCGACGCCGGCGGAGACAACAGCGGCACGACATTTCGGGTGACGCCCGGGCAGCAGGGGGATTACTACGCATACATTTCAAACAAAAAGGTGAAAGAGGTCAAGGTCAAAATAGGGGAAGAGACGCAGACGTTTAAAAATATCAACCGTGGATTCTTCCTGGAGCTGGGAATCTGTCAACCGGATGTGGAGATCCTGATTACCAATGAGGAGGATGAAGAGAGCCTGGGGGCCCGGGTGTACCGATTCTCCAACGAGGGACTTGGATCGGTTTATGATATTTTAAACCGCTACCCCCTGCGCATAACCAGGTGGGTGGATACACGGCTGGAAGGGGAAGTGGATGCGGGTCAGGCGGGAGTACTGTTTACCAGCGTGCCCTATGACAAAGGCTGGAAGGTAACCGTGGACGGGATCCGGCAGGAGTCATACAAGATTTTTGATACGTTTCTTGGGATTGAACTGTCTCAGGGAAAACACACGGTGGCCCTTTCCTATGAACCCCAGGGGCTGAGACTGGGGCTTGGAATCAGCGGTATATGTGTCCTGTGCCTTGCGGCCATGGCTTTTATGGAAATGCGCAGAAAGAGGGAGCGAATGAAGAACACTTCTGAAA
>JAETTS010000635.1 GCA_021769025.1 Enterocloster bolteae | reverse complement strand
CCAGAAAGGATTTTTGTCTCAGGAACATCGGTCTTCCGATTCTCCTCAACAGGAATCGTATCCCCCTTGTTTTCATAAGAATCCGGCATATGAATGGTCCCAGTAAACAGATCCGCCGGGGAAATCACCGATGGATTTGGCTCTTTTGGATCCTGATATCTGATCTCATCCTCATAAGAGTCATATGTGTCATATGCTTCCGCCCCCAGTTCTTCTGGATACTCATCTTCCCCGTCCCATTCTGTCTCATCCTCCCAGGCATCCAGCTTGGTAGAACTTAGGTTTACGCCACGAAGCTTCTGCTCCTCCTTAAGCCTTCTCTTCTCTTCCCTTCGTTCCTCATGAACCACCCGTTTTCTCTCCACATCTTCCCGGGCGTATTGGTACGCTCTTCCGCCGCCTTTTTTCACCAAGGCCACTAAAGACCGTTCTGTGATACAGACCCCGCAGATGGCCAAAAGAACCAAAAGCACAAGATACGTGCCGACAGTTCCCAATACAGAGCCTAAGCCTATGACCAGAAGCCCTCCCACAAAGCCTCCTCCGCTTCCGCTTTCCGAAGAACGGAAAAATGCTTCTGCAGCCTTCTGGCCTTCCTTGTATCCTTCTCCAAAAAACATTTCTGCCAACCCACACAAGACTACCACCGCTACCACCACGGAAATCAGCTTGATAGCGGCAATGGGATTGCCTTTATTGGCCAGGGCAAAACAAGTTCCCACAAACAATAGGATAGGCGCAACAAACCCGATCATCCCAAAGATGCCCAGCTGCGCCATTCTTAAATAGTCCCCTGCAATCCCACACAGATGAAAATTGCTTAAAAACAATAAAACTGCCAGAGCAAATGACCCGATAATCAAAACCTCGGAGCGAAGAAATCCCTCCTCCTGATTCTGCATCTGCTTTTTTGATCTGGTTCCTGATGATTTCCCTCCCGATGCTTTTGTCCCTGATGTCCGTTTCCCTTTTCCGGTTGTCTTTATTCCATTCGCTTTTGTCCCAGCCACCGGTCTGTCAAGCCTCCTTACTTCAACAATCAATTTTTCCCCTCCATACCACACTCCCAATACCGTCATGTTTCATGAAAGGGAATTCTTTGTGAATACTACAAAGAATGCACAGAATGTTAACTCTGACAGCATAATTTCTCTCTGCCCCAGGTTTTTTGTGAACATTCTGGCACCAGCCTTAATAGTATACAAAAAAATTCCAAAAAAAGCAATCAACTCTGATTTTCTTCTCCGTGGATCCGTTTTACCAGAATGCTGAAGATCAGAAGGCCGATACAAGGTACAATATTGGATGCCATCCCGATGGTAAGCCCGGCATGTTCCGATATCACTCCGGCAATCCATGGCATCAGGATTGCACCGGCGCTGGCTACCGGAAGCATGATGCCGATGCTGGCTGCTGTCGTCATCTTCCCGGCACTGGCCACTGCTGTAGGATTCATGCCTGCCATGGAAAATGCAAAGGCAAACAAAAGGAGAACCGCAGGTATCTGACTTTCCGTCATCATCATAGCAAGATAGAATATGATACATCCAATCCCCATCTTAATAAGCGCAGAGTATGTAT
>JAETTS010000634.1 GCA_021769025.1 Enterocloster bolteae | reverse complement strand
ATGCTCTTACCCGTGTGGGTCAGCAGATACTCTCCCATGCGCACCCGGTAGGAAATAAGATAATCCACCGGGGACTGGCCCAGTATCTCCTTAAAATCCCTGCAGCATTCACTTGTGCTGACACTGGCTGCCCTGGCAATATCCTCCAGCCGTATCTTCCTGGCATACTCCTGGTGGATAAACGTAAGGCAGGAACGGACCCGCCTGTATGGGACATCGGAATAGGAAGTGTGCTTTTCCCGTTTTAAGTCCATGTTTTCGTACAGCGTAAGCCCTGTCTGCTGAAGCAGAATCTGGAGACGCCACAGGTACCCCGGAGGCCGTCTGCAGTCGCATAGATACATGTCATGTATGCAGGACAATGCCTCCTTATGCCATGGACATGTATTGTCCAACAGAAAAAAATCCACATCGGCCCCTGTAATAAAGGAGGCGCACTGTGCCTCTACCAATCCGCCCGAAAGGCCGTGAAGCAGATAAGGGTCCGCCAGCACGGCGCAGTAGGCGCTGCCGCGCTGATGGTGATAGGGAGCGACCATGTGCAGCATATTAGGAGGTAGAAGCCCGCCCTGCCCGCTGGAAAGCACGTAAGAACGGACCCCGGTCTGAAACTCGATGGCGCCTCTCAGCACGTAGACCAATTCCAATTCCTTATGCCAATGCCATGGGATACTGCGGTTCGGGTACAAATCCAGATCATCCAGATACACCTCCATGGGAAATGCAGGCGTGCCGTGGCAGGTTACTTCCTCCAAATTTCCATTTACTTCCAGATAGTTTAACTGCATCTAAAGTCTCCTCCAGCCCAAGACAGGATTTTGTTATTTTTAGCCGCTATATTATTACAAATTTTTCTATAGCTCCATTATAATGAAAAAAAAGGACATATGCAAGAGATTCTGTTTCAAAGGAGTGATTATGGAGATGAAGTTAACTTATATTGCCATCCATACTGCAAAACCGGAGAGAATGAAGGATTTTTATGTGAAATATTTAGGTGCGGTCGCGGATGAGCCGCGCCCTGCCGGCAAAGATGGCCAGGAAGCGGATACCGGCCTGGCAGACAGCACATTCGGCGGGACCGTGTACAACCTGTCCTTTGAGGGCGGAGTGAAAATCAGGCTCATACCGGAACGGCCTGTTATTTGTGATGCCTTATCTTCCGTATCTTTTGCCTCAGCACTCATATCCTCCGCTCCATCCTCCATATCCCCTGCCATGCAGGCCCGCCCCTCCTATGCGGTATGTCTGACCTTCACGGTTGGCAGCAGGAAACGTGTCAACGAACTCACCGGCCAGCTGATAATGGAAGGTTATGATGTTATCTGTGAGCCGGGGTTTTATGGGGTGGAGCATTACAGCAGCAGCGTTTTTGACCCGGAGGGAAATGTAATTGAATTGGTGGCGTAAAAAACAACTGCGGGCAGCCGGATAGAGCCATCCGGTGCCTGTCAAAAAATGAGCCTTCAAAGGGATTTATCCCTCCAGAAGACTCATGTGTTCTTTATCCAGGACCAGAAGGCATCCACCCAGGCCGAACCCGCTTTCTGCCAATAATCCTTCTCTGATTTTCACCTCTCTGC
>JAETTS010000633.1 GCA_021769025.1 Enterocloster bolteae | reverse complement strand
GTTGGAGACCGATGTGGCGGGTATCAATACCCTGGTCAACGGCAACCTGACCTCGGACAATATCCAGTCCATGGTGATCACCGGGGACAAGTTTACGATGGAAAACGGATTTATCAAGTCCGCCATGATCGACTCCCTTGCCGCCGACAAGTTCACCGGCCTGGACATCAACACCACAAAGCTGACCGTGCACTCCAACGACGGGAAATCCACCTGGACAGACAATACCATCCAGATAAGTGATGCTGACAGGGTAAGGGTACAGATCGGGGAGGATGCATCCGGGGATTATAACATCTACATCTGGGATCCATCCGGAAACCTGATGTGGAATGCCACAGGAGCGACATCTGCCGGACTGAACGATGGCATTATCAAGGATGTGGCAGTTGCCGCAGATGCCAACATATCCGGAAACAAACTGGATATCGAATCAGTCATCCGGGAGGTCAACGGAGCCACGACGACAATCAAGGGCACCCGTATAAAACTGGATGAGCAGAACCAGACCTTGGATGCGGCATTTACGTCATTAAAGACCTATGCAGAGGGCGTCAACAGCAAGACAGAATCCAATGAGACGGCCATTTCCGTAGCCCAGGGACAGATCAGTACGCTGATCAGCAACACCACGGTCATTAAGGACGGCCAGACGGTACAGCTAAAGGATGCCTTTAACAGCACGGTAGCTGATGTAAGCTCCATCAAAACCGCGATCAATGAGCACACCTCCCTGATCGATCAGCAGTCCGGGGAGATACTGGCAGTGACCACCAACCCCAATGCCATTGAGTCCGACCTAAACGGTACCAAGCAGACGGTATCTGCGGTGCAGAGCGACCTTTCCGGGACAAAATCCCGTGTATCTACCGTGGAATCCGGCCTGGATGGCTTAAAATCCCGTGTGACCGCCACAGAGACCAGCCTGTCCAAAAAGGCAGACGGGACTACGGTTGACAGCCTGACAAGCAGGGTCGCAACAGCAGAGAGCACCATAAACGGGTTCCAGGTGTCACTGACTGCCACTAATAAGACAGTGAGTGATAACTATACGGCGCTGAATAGTAAGATTGATGGGATTGAGATTGGTGGGAGGAACCTGTTACCAAAATCAAAGATGGGTAAAACTACCGCAATATCATCCAACAGTCTATCTGGATATGGATATACAAAAGGGCTTGTAAACACTGATATTGCCGGACGGACGGAAGTGTTGAGACTGAAATCATCAACGAATTATGTGATTAGTTTTACTGCATGGTGTGGAGCAAATACACAGCAAATGAATGTGGATTTGTACCCTGATACGCTACCAGAAAAAGTATTTACATTGACTACAACGCCGACAAGGTACGCATTCTCGGTGTACAGTAACAACGCCGATATGCCAAATGGATACTTGCGGTTTTTCCGTGCGAACGGATTTACCGAAAATGTATATATTACTGACATACTGGTGGAGCAGGGAACAAAGGCAAGTCAGACATGGACACCCGCTCCAGAGGATACCGATTCCATCCTAAACACCCACGCCGAACAGCTATCCACCCATGATACCCGTATCACGGCTGCAGAAAATGCCATCAGCTT
>JAETTS010000632.1 GCA_021769025.1 Enterocloster bolteae | reverse complement strand
GTGCTCCAATCGCCGGATCTCTTGGTTTTTCTGTGGAAGATACGGCTGAAGCAATCGGTCTGATGGCCAATGCCGGTATCAAGAGCACGCAGGCAGGTACTTCTCTTAGGACGATTATGACAAATCTGTCCGGAGATGTGAAGATCTGTGGTTCTGCCATTGGGGAAGTGACGGTTGCCACTACCAATGCGGATGGCAGTATGAGGGATTTGTCTGATATTCTGTCTGACTGCAGAGCTGCATTTGCAGGCTTATCTGAATCAGAACAGGCGGCTGCGGCGGAAGCATTGGTCGGGAAAAATGCTATGTCCGGCTTTCTGGCACTTATGAATGCCGGTGAAGGTGATATCAATAAGCTTTCAGGTGCGCTCACTAACTGTGATGGTGCTGCACAGAAGATGGCAGATACCATGAATGACAACCTGGAAGGGCAGCTTACTATTTTGAAGTCAGCTTTAGAAGAGCTGGCTATTTCTTTTGGCCAGCTTCTGATACCGGCACTGAAAGAGGTGGTTCAGTGGCTGCAGGGATTTGTGGGATTTTTGAATTCCCTGCCGGAGGGTGTAAAGAAGACCATTATGGTAATTGCTCTGGTGGCAGCAGCCTTGGGACCGGTACTGATCATTGTGGGAAAGGTGATTTCATCCATCGGCACGATCATGACGATTGTTCCGAAACTGGCAGGTGTGATCGGAACGGTGCAGAAGGCATTTGCCGCTCTGAATGTGACGATGCTGGCAAACCCGATTGCTCTGATTATTGCGGCGATCACTACTCTGGTGGCGACTTTTATTTATCTTTGGAATACCAATGAGGAATTCCGGCAGTTCTGGATCAGCCTCTGGGAAGATGTGAAAAGAGTTGCCGTCGAGGTGTGGGAAGCCATTTCCCGGTTCATGTCCCGGGCATGGGAAGCAATCAGTCAGACGGCTGTGACGGTATGGAATGGGATTGCCAGGTTCTTTACTGTGATCTGGAATGGAATTAAGACTACGGTAATAACGGTGGCCAATACGATCAGCAGCTTTCTGAATACTGCATGGAATGCGATCAGAACGACAGCAGTTACGGTGTGGACGGCAATTTCCACATTTTTCAGTACTATCTGGAATGGTATCAGGACAGTAGTTTCTACTGTGGTGAATGCGATTTCCACATTTCTGAGTACCGCATGGAATTCTATCAGGAATGTGATTGTGACGGTGATGAAAGCAATCCAGACGGTATGTTCTACGGTGTGGAATGGGATTAGGCAGACGATTACTGCGATTGTTACAGGAATCCGGAATACGATTTCTACGGCATGGAACAGCATTAAAAATACGGTGGCTTCTGTGGTAAATGCCCTGAAGTCGGCAGTGGGTGGTGCTTTTACTTCAATGTGGAATGGAATTCGAAGTACAGTTTCCGGAATCTATAATACCATCAGGAGCGGGTTTGGACAGGCAGTCAGTTATATCACTGGACTGGCTTCCAATGCTTTCCGCTGGGGTGCGGATCTGATTAATGGTATTGTGAATGGTATCCGCAGTGCCATTGGAAATGTGGTGGGTGCGGTTCGTGATGTGGCGAATACCATCCGTTCCCACCTG
>JAETTS010000631.1 GCA_021769025.1 Enterocloster bolteae | reverse complement strand
CCTGCATCCGATTTCTCCAATCCTGCTATCAATCGTAACAGGGTAGTCTTCCCACATCCACTTCGCCCAAGAATCACCGTGATCCCCTGGCTATCCAGTTCCAGGTTAAGACCTTTTAAAACCGGAAGCCAACGCCCTGATACCTGGTAACTTTTCTTCAGTTGTGCAATTTTTATCGTTCCTCACCTGCCTCTCACTCCTCGGGATCCAAACAGCCTGAATATAATTGTGTCAGCACACCACCTAAACAGTATGAACATCTGATCCATACCCCTCTGTCACTTTGCGGATCAAAAGTGAGAATATCTTATCACACAGAATCCCCACCATTCCGATCGTCAAAATCCCGGCAATCACTTTGTCAGACCGGGACATCTGCTGGGCATCCAGAATCAGATAGCCCAGACCGCTTGAGGCTGCGATCATCTCCGCCCCGATGATGGCCCGCCAACTGTACCCCAGACCGATACGCATCCCCACCAGAATATCCGGAACCGCAGAGGGCAGGACAATGCGGCAGAATCTCTTCCAACGGCTTAGCCCAAACACCATGCCCACTTCCAGAAGATCCTTGCTGCCGGACACAAATCCTTTGCGTATATTTAAGTACATAGGGAAAAAGGAGGCCAGCACGATGATGATGATTTTGGATGTCTCTCCGATTCCAAACCATAGGATCAAAAGGGCAATCAAGCTGATGGGAGGAACATTCCTCATAAACTCCAGAAACCCTCCGTAGTATTCCTCCGTTGTCGGCCTTTCACAGGCAACGATTCCACCGGCCATAGCCAGTGCAAAGGCAATCCAAAATCCTGCCAGAACCCGGCGGAAACTAACCCAGATATGCTTAAAGAGAACACCATTCCCTATCATGGAGACCAATGCCTTCGCGACTTTGGCTGGCGGCGGAAGCACATAGGCACTCCAAAGTCCTGACTGGGCTGCTGCCTGCCATACTGCAAGAAGCACTACGATACCCAGTGCCCCTTTCCCAGCCCGGCAGACAGCCCGCTTCTTATTGCTATATTCTGTCACTTCATTCTTCCTCCCCACAATCCTGGCCCTTCTCTGGTGCACAACATCCGTCACAGAAGCGCCGCAATGTCCGGAAATGGAGCCAGGCTTCGCTTCAGAATCCCATGAATGTAAGCGATCAAAATCCCGTAGTTGGTCATAGCCACCCCCTGGTCCTTGGCACAGGCCAGGCGGTATTTCATCTCCCTTTCATTCAGCATACATCCCCCGCAATGGACAATCAGCTTAAACTGGGTTAAGTCCTCCTGAAATCCCGTTCCAGAAGTATAGGAGATCTGCGGTTCCTTCCCTGTGAATTCCCGAATCCATCCTGGCAGTTTTACCGTCCCAATATCGTTGCATTGCCTGTGATGGGTACATCCCTCTGAGATCAGGATTCGGTCTTTGTCTTCTAATGTTTCCAACGCCCGGACTCCTGCTACCACCTGTTTTAGATTCCCTTTGTAACGGGCAAAAAGAATGGAAAATGATGTTAGCAGAATCTCTTTTGGCACCGCAGCAGATACCATGCCAAACACCTGGCTGTCCGTGATGACCAATGAAGGCCTCTGCCCCAGCCGTT
>JAETTS010000630.1 GCA_021769025.1 Enterocloster bolteae | reverse complement strand
TTCAGATTTCTGGTTCTTTCTCCCTGGGAAAGCTTTAAAAAGTGTGTATTAAAAGTTCCATCCGTATATCCTTCCTCATCAAAATACGCTCCCGCAACCCGGGATATGGATGCCCTTGCCGGCGTCATCCGCCTGGTCAGCTCCAGCATATCCTCACGATCAATCATGCCTGTCGTTCCCCCTACCTGTCCGAAAGTATTTTTTCGCTCTATGGAGTATTATAAGCTCATAAGGGAACATCGTCAAATAGAGTTTATTCTCTGAGCCAAACTCTCATCTGTCCCAGACCACGCTTTCCCCAGATATAATAAGGAACCGCTTTCATAGTCACCGGCATTCTTTCCGGGGCGCTCACAGAATATAATTCGTCGCTGTCAGCTTCACGGAGTGCGTCCATAGTTAGTGTCACAGTTCCTGCCAGAGCTCCTTCTGTTTCCTGGTGCTCCTCAATCCTACTGTCACGGGGCAAAATCAATGCCTGAAGCTGCAAACCATTGTCAGCGCCTTCGATACAATATACGATGGGACCACGCATCAGACCAACACATCCAACCGTATCCCGACACCGAACCGTTCCATACATTCTCCTAATTTCCATAGGGAAACTCATCTGTACCACATCACCGGCTCCCCAGGTACGGCAGATATATGCATAGCCGTCTTTTATCTGATAGCCTGCTGCTTCTCCATTAATGGTGATTGTCAGCGACTTCTCCGATACATATCCCGGGACATGGACTGCCAGAGTAAATGCCTCTTCCGTTTTCGGTGTCAGAATGTATTTCACTTCCCCTTTCCATGGGTATTCTGTCTCTACAGCAATATTTGCATGATCCAGTTCTGCTTTCTGCCCGATCATCAAATGCGCATAAATCGTATCTTCGCTTTCACTCCAGCAGTATTTTCCAATGGAAAGAATCATTCTGGCCAGATTGGGAGGACAGCAGGCACATGCATACCAGCCCGGTCTCTCCGGAAGTACATGCTTCATCCCAAACACTTCACCGGACAGTCCCGGATTTGTTTCCAACGGATTCACGTAGAAGAAATGTTTGCCATCCAGCTGCATACCGCTGATGGTAGAATTATAAATACAACGCTCGATTATGTCCGCATATTTTCCTTTTGGCTCCAGTTCGAGCATGGATTTTGCAAAAAAGACCAGTCCGATCTGTGCACATGTCTCCGCATAGGCTCTGTCAGGAGGAAGGTCATAATCTTTGGAAAATGACTCCCATTCGCCGGAAGAACCGATGGCGCCTGTCAGATACATTTTTTTCTGAAGAATATTGTCCATCAGTACCTCACATGCCTGCTTCAGAGATTCATCCTCTGTCGCCGCTGCCAGATCTGCCATCGCACGATACAAATATACCGCACGTACTGCATGGCCCTCTGCTGATTTCTGTTCACGAACCGGTGCATGAGACTGGTTATATTCCAAATAGTCAGGATCCATACCGAAGATCTCAAAGTCCCGATTTTCTTTTTCCCTGTGGAAGAAATCCTTTTGTTTTCCTCTGTTCTCAATAAAATAGGCAGCCAGTTTACTGTATTTTTCTTCTCCGGTCAGCTGATAGAGACGCATCAGGCCTACCTCCAC
>JAETTS010000629.1 GCA_021769025.1 Enterocloster bolteae | reverse complement strand
GTATCGGCCACGTTACCTCTGATCCTCATATTTTTGCTGGGTCAAAGATATATCATCGAAGGCATTGCATCTGGTGCCGTAAAGGAATAAGGAACTATTCAAATAAAGAAAGGGGATTATCTCAATGAAAAAAACAAGAAAAACGATTACATCCGTAACTCTTGCCATCTCCATGGCAGCAATGCTGGGAGCATGCTCATCCGGAGGCTCTTCTACGGAAGGTACTACTTCTTCGGCGCAGGCAGACGTTTCTCAGGCAGAAAGCAGCCAAAACAGCCAGCCTTCTTCTGACCAGGCTTCGGCCCCACAGGAAGGGGAAGCAATCACCCTGCGGTTTGCCAGCTGGCAGTCCAACCATGATGCCGGAAACCAGGCGGTTGCCGACGCGTTTCATGAACTTCATCCCAATATCACAGTCCAGTTTGACTATTATGGTGATATGAACAGCAAGGATTATCTGCAGAAGGTAGATATCATGCTTATGGGCCAGGAACCCATTGACCTTGTGATGGCGCCTAACTTTGCTGACTATGCCGTTCGGGCGGAATCCGGCTCTTATCTGGGCCTTAACCAGTTCTTCCAGGAAGAAGGCCTCTCCGCTGAAGATGAATTCAATGTGGTTGTTCCTGTCAATGGAGATGTGTATGGAATTCCGGGGGAGTTAAAATATAACCTGGTACTGATCAACAAAGATATGCTGGATGCAGCCGGCCTTTCTGTTCCCAGCCTTGACTGGACCTGGGAGGATTACAGAACCTATGCAAAAGCCTTAACCTATGGAAGCGGAGCAGATACCGTATACGGTTCCTACTTCCATTCCTGGGGAAATACCAATCTCTACGGCGTTTCATCGGCCAAAGAAGGCAACAGCTATTTCAATTCGGATGGTACTTTGACATTTGACAGCGATGCCTTCCGTGATTTCCTTCAGATGCGTTATGATATGGAAAATGTTGACTTGAGTTCCACTCCTCTTGCCGATGTCAAGGCGTTGAACATGAATTACCGGGATCAGTTTTTTAATGGAACCATTGCCATGCTTCCTATGGGCTCTTTTATGTTCAGCGATATCGGAAATGAAAAATATGCCCATGATTTTGTTACCACCTTTGCCCGTATGCCTCTGTGGGACAGCCAGGATCCGCACTACAATACGGTATCTGGCAACTTCTTCTCCGTGGCATCCACCAGCCAGCACCCCAAGGAAGCCTACGAATTCTTAAAGTTCTGGTGCCAGGAGGGCGTGTCCATCAAGGGAATGTTCATATCCAACGAAAAGGGAGCAGACAAGATGGAGAGCACCTCACGAATTGTTTCTGGCTTTGAGGATCTGATTGATATGGATGCTTTAACGGTCGTTATGCAGGATCCGGACTGGGTTGACAGCTATGAGGAGTTTACGCCTTCTTATCAGAGTGAAATCGACAGCCTGCTGACAGAGGAAACCGATATCTATCTTTTAGGTTCCCAGTCTCTTGACGATACCATTTCCAATCTGATGAGCCGCGGCAATGTGATTATAGAAGAGAATCAATAGATGGATCTGTGTTTATACATGATATTTGGCCTGGTAAGCTTTTGTGCATCCGTCGCCGGGGCCATCT
>JAETTS010000007.1 GCA_021769025.1 Enterocloster bolteae | reverse complement strand
CCCCCTGTTTTGATACTTCTATTATACCAAAAAAGAGCCTAAAAGTCCGTATAAACACGGAACTTTCGGCTCTTTTAATACAATTTGAAATATGGGTAGGCTTTGTCTACAGTCTGTAATCTGCTTTAAAGCAGATTTTATGGTATCTTCCAAGGTCTTTTCTTTTTGGGGATCATAATGTTTATCGAAGGGCTCCAATATCACATCGTACCGCCCATAGCCGCTTTCCTGGTTGGACGTAATCCTATATTTTCCGCATAATTCTACTATAAGACCTAATACAAAACAGTGATAGAAGCGCTCTGGCTTTTTTCCTAGGAGGGCTTCTTTCCGGAATCAAAAATACTGAATGTGGTAAGAGCGACCTGATTCATATACACATTCATCTCTTCCACATTGCCTTTCGGCAATGCTTTTATAAAGTCCTTATATCATCCTCTGCTGCTTTTCAGTCCGGCCAATATCCGTCTATCTATGCTTCCTGCATAGGAGTATCATACTCATCTAAAAGAATGATAACCTTGTTCCCATAATATCGATACAGGAAATCAGACAATTGATACAGGGTAAGAGGCGCATCCCTCTCACTCATATCGGATGCCATAAATAGGCAAAACAGGTATCACATTGATTGACATAACCACTATTTAACGGTAAAATAATTATATTTTCTTATGACACAGGAGAATTCACATATGTCCAAACAGAAAAAGGCTGCCATAATCAACGATATTTCCGGCTATGGCCGGTGTGCGGTGACGGTGGCGCTGCCGATTATTTCTAAACTGAAGGTTCAGTGCTGTCCGGTGCCTACTTCTATCTTTTCGAATCATACAGGGTTTCCTACCTGGTTTTTTGATGATTATACGGAACGGATGCAGCCGTATATTGACCAGTGGAAGCAATTGGGACTGACCTTTGACGGGATTCAGACCGGATTTTTAGGATCCAGGAGGCAGATTGAGATTGTGGCTGGGTTTATCCGGGATTTTCGGCGGGAGGGTACGGTGGTTGTGGTGGATCCTATTATGGGGGATAATGGGAAATGCTATGCCACTTATACGGAGGAAATGTGCCGGGAGATGGGGCGTCTGGTTACATTTGCGGATATTATCACACCTAATGTGACAGAGGCGTGTATTTTGACGGATACCAGTTACCATGAAGGGAAATGGAAGATGGAAGAGATCCGGGAGCTGGCCTGTGCGTTAAGCGGTATGGGGCCGAAGAAGGTGGTGATCACCGGAATCGTCCAGGGGGAGTATATTGCCAATTATTGTTATGAGAGAACTTCTGGCAGTGGGACGGATGCCCAGGCAGGCCATCTTTTGCGCACCGTGAAGGTGGGAACCCAGAGGTGCGGAACCGGGGATATTTTTGCCGCTATTGTGACGGCTGACGCGGTGAACGGAGTGCCTTTTGACCGTTCGGTGAAAAAGGCTTCCAATTTTATTAAGAGGTGTATCTTAAAGTCTATGGAGATGGAGATTCCGTTGACGGACGGGGTCTGCTTTGAGGAGATTCTTGATACGTTAAAGGCGTAGAATGTACGCCGGGAATCTTCCCTGCATCTGGTACTGCCTTGCAAAATCAGGCGCAGGGGGGATTTGAGAGTACATTGGAAAGGGCAGGAGGAAAGGGTATGTCTTCCAACATCAAACATATGACCCAGGGGAAGCCGGGAGCTCTGATTCTGGGGTTTGCGATTCCTTTGATGGCCGGCAATATTTTCCAGCAGCTCTACACGGTGGTGGATACCATGGTAGTAGGCCGATTTCTGGGGGTTCAGGCGTTGGCGGCTCTGGGGGCGGCGGACTGGCTGAACTGGATGATGCTGGGAATCATTCAGGGGTTGACTCAGGGATTTTCTATAAAGATGGCTCAGGAGTTTGGGGCGCAGAACCACAGGCTTCTTGCTAAGGTGATTGGCAATTCAGGCGTGCTGTCTGTGCTGTTTTCACTGTTCCTTACGGCTGTGGGGCAGGCTCTGGCGCAGCCGGTTCTTCTGCTTTTACAGACGCCAAAGGAGATCCTGCCAGGCACGCTTTTGTACATCCGGATTATGTTTATGGGAATTCCCATTGTGATGATGTACAACTTCCTGGCAAGTATCCTGCGGTCTATGGGAGACAGCAAGGCGCCTCTTCATGCCATGATTATTGCATCCCTCACCAATATTGTGCTGGATGTTGTGTTTGTGTTTTATTTCCGCTGGGGAATTGCAGGGGCGGCCATTGCCACGCTGATTGCCCAGCTGGTTTCCAGTGTGTTCTGTTTTGTTAAAATCCGGCGGATTGAGATGGTATCCCTTGGGAGGAAGGATTTTCAGGTGGAACGGGGGCTGGCTGCGGGCCTGGTGGGTCTTGGGCTTCCCATGGCATTTCAGAATGCCATTATTGCCATCGGAGGCATGATCGTCCAGGCGGTTGTCAATGGATTCGGAGTGATCTTTATTGCCGGGTTTACGGCTACCAATAAGCTGTACGGGCTTTTGGAGATCGCGGCTACGTCCTATGGATATGCCATGGTAACCTATACCGGGCAGAACTTAGGAGCAGGGAAGCTGAAGCGAATCCGCTCAGGGGTGAAGGCTGCCCTGGGGGTGGCCATGGTTACTTCCGTGGTGATTGCAGCGGCTATGATTATAACCGGCCGGTGGATCTTAGGCTGCTTTCTGTCGGGCACGCCGGAGCAGGTGGAACAGGCTATGGAGATCGCTTATTTTTATCTGACGCTTATGAGCATCTGCCTGCCTGTGCTGTATTATCTCCATGTCATCCGTTCGGCCATCCAGGGGATGGGAGACACGTTCCTTCCCATGCTGTCCGGGATTGCGGAGTTTGTGATGCGGACTTTGACAGCCTTGCTTCTGCCTCTTCTGGTGGGGGAGACCGGGATCTTCTTTGCAGAGATTATGGCGTGGGCAGGGGCGGATGTGGTTCTGGCAGTCAGCTATGTGGTGTCTATAAAAAGGCTTCAGAAGAAGATGATGGAGGCAGCATAAGGAGGGGTTTTCGTGTCCTATTTTCCAATGTATATTCCGTTAGAACAGGCCCGTTGCCTCATCGTGGGAGGAGGCAGCGTTGCTCTTCGCAAGGCCCAGGTTTTGCTTGACTTTGAGGCTAAGGTGACAGTGGTGGCTCCCAGGATTCATGACCGTCTGAGAGTGCATCCCCAGGTGATATGCCTTATGCGGGAGTTTCAGGTTCAGGATTTAGAGAATCAGAAGTTGGTGGTGGCAGCCACAGATGATAAAAAGCTGAATCATGATATCTCAGTTCTGTGCAGACAGAGGAACATTCCTGTAAATGCAGTGGATCAGACAAAAGATTGCACCTTTCTCTTTCCTGCCTATGTGAAACAGGGGCCGGTGACGGCTGCAGTTACCAGTGGAGGTACAAGCCCGGTGGTGGCCCAGTATGTAAAGAGGCAGATAGAGAATGCAATTGGGCAAAATCTGGGGGAACTGTCCCGCCACCTGGGGGAAGTGCGCCCTTATGTAAAACAGGCATTAGGGACAGAAGCGCAGAGGAAGCAGGTGTATGAGGGGCTGTTAAAGACAGGGCTTTTGCAGGGGGATTTTTGTCAGGCAGATGTGGAAAGGATGATAAAGGAGGTGAAAGATGGAGATTGTAATCGGAACCAGAGGGTCGAAATTGGCGATGGCCCAGGCCAGCCAGGTCTGTGAGGCATTAAAATGGCGTTTTCCAGAACACACCTACGAGATTGTAGTAATTTCCACAAAGGGAGACCGGTGCCAGAATGTGGCCCTTAAAAATATGGGGGACAAAGGGATCTTTGTCAAGGAAATCCAGGAAAACCTACAAAGGGGAACCATCCATCTGGGGGTTCACAGCATGAAGGATATGCCAACAGAACGTGTAGGCGGCCTTATGTTTACCAGAGCGTGGAAGAGAGAGGATGCCAGGGATGTGCTGGTTTTAAGAGAAGCCTCCTCGCTGGAAGATATGAAGGCAGGGGCGGTAATTGGCACTGGAAGTATAAGGCGGGGGAGCCAGTTAAAAAAATTACGCCCGGACATAAGAATCGTGGATATTCGTGGCAATGTGGATACCCGCCTAAAAAAGATGAAGGAACAAAAGCTGGATGGAATCATATTAGCTGCCGCCGGATTAAAACGGTTGGGGATGGAGACGGTTATAACTCAGTATCTGGAGCCGGAACAGATGGTTCCCGCCTGTGCCCAGGGCGTTCTGGCCCTGGAGATCCGGGAGGACAACCGGGAACTTAAGGCGATGCTGGATTCTTTTTCCGACGAGGAAAGTGAAGCCTGTGTAAGGGCTGAGCGAAGTTTTTTGATGGCTGTGGGGGGAGGCTGCCATGTGCCTGCAGGAGCGTATTGCAGGGCCAGGAGATGGAGCCAGGGCCAGGCTAGGATGCTGGAGATGACAGCGGTTCTTGGGACAATGGACGGCAGCCGGCTGGAGCGGGTGACGCTGGAGGGGACAGAGCCGGATATGTTGGGAAGAGAGGCGGCAGAACAGGCAAAGCGCCGCCTTGGCAATGGGTGATGCATAGGAAGCGCTGCACCGCATCTTAAAGTATGAATCCGGAGAAGAAGAGGAAGATCTATGGGAGAGAAAACAGAAAAGGAAACCGTATCAGGAACTGTATACCTGATAGGGGCCGGACCAGGAGACGAAGGGCTGCTTACTGTGAAGGGCAGGAGGCTGATTGAGGAGGCGGATGTGATCATCTACGACCACCTGGCCAATCCAGCCTTGTTAAATTACGCAAAAAAGGGATGCGAGAAGATCTATGCCGGAAAGCAGAACCGTCATCATACCATGCCCCAGAAAGAGATCAATGAGTTGTTGGTTAAGAAAGCCAGACAGTATAAAAAGGTGGTCAGGTTAAAAGGCGGAGATGTATATGTCTTTGGACGGGGCGGAGAAGAGGGAATCCATCTGAATAAGCAGGGGATTCCCTTTGAGGTGGTGCCAGGAGTCAGTTCCGCCATAGCTGGCCTTGCATATGCCGGAATTCCTGTCACTCACAGGGGAAGCGCCAGAGGTTTCCGGATCATAACCGCCCATAGCCAGGACGGGCAGCCGGCGGATATTGATTATGGCGCTCTCGCCAAAACACAGGATACCTGCGTGTTTTTGATGGGATTTTCCAAGTTGGATGAACTTGCTCACAACATGATTGAGGCCGGAGCGTCCCCTTTTTGCCCAGCAGCCGTGATCTCCAATGCCACCCTTCCAGGCCAGCAAACTTGTGTGGGGACGTTGGGAACCATTGGCAGACAGGTGAAGGAGTCGTTTCTTACACCTCCGGCCTTGATCGTTGTGGGAGAGGTGGTAAACCTTCGTCCATATTTAAACTTTTTCGAGGAGAAGCCTCTCTTCGGAAAACATTATCTGGTGACCAAAGTAGGGGAGGAGCCTTCTTTTTTGACAAAAGCGCTTAAGGAGAAAGGGGCCCAGGTGACAGAAATCCAGACTGGAGAGATTCGCATGTTCCCGGACGGGGTGAAGCCAGAGATCCTTTCTCTGGCCAGGTGGATTGTCCTTAACATCAGACATGGGGTGGATGCCTTTTTTTCATCTCTGAAAGCTCAGAGAATGGATACTCGAATTTTGTCGGACAAGAAGTTTGCGGTCATCGGTGAAAAGACGGCAGAGGCTCTGGAAGCGTATGGTATCTACGCCGATCTGATTCCTCCAAAATTCGACAGCCAGTCCCTCTGGAAGGCTCTTGTGCAGGTAGTAAGGCCAGAGGAGGCAGTGGCGTATGGCATCCCGGCAGGCGCTAAAAATCAGGAGATTCTGCGTCTTAAGGAGCACTGTACCGTCTGGGAGATGTGTCTGTATGAGAATCAGGAATGTAAGATTTCCATGGGACAGAATTCGAATTCATGGGCCTGGGAACACAGCCAAAACCCGGTTTCAGGCTATGATGGTGCCTTTTTTACCTGTGCCTCTTCTGTAAACCGGTTCTTTGGCAGCTTGAACGAAGCAGAGAGAAAGTCTTTTCAGACTGGGCGCACGGAGGCTATCAGCATCGGAAAACGGACAACCCAGGCACTTAAGGAGTGGGGAGTTTTAATCATCCGTCAGTCTGATATCTCCACTTACGATGGAATGATGGATATCGCTTTTTTTAAAAGAGGCTGTTTCCCTTGATAGATCAATGCTAATCCCCTTTTCTTTGTCGAAACTTGCGGTAGAATCACGTTGCAACGTGAGAAAATGCAAGTCTATAATCAGTTTACCGACAAGAAGAGGAGGATAAGGTATGACAATGTTAAATGTTGCAATTGCGGAGGATAATCCGAAGACTTTGGAAGTATTAAATCGGATGTTGGAGACAGAAGATGACATTCAGGTGGTGGGAAAGGCAGAAAATGGGGAAGATGCATATGAAATGATCCTGAACACCAAGCCTGACGTAGTGCTTATGGATGTAATCATGCCGGGGATGGATGGCGTTGCAGTGATGGAAAAGTTGAAAAGCGATGAAAAACTGGAGAAAAAGCCGTCGTTTATTATGGTTTCCGCGGCAGGAAGCGAAAATGTGACAGAAGATGCATTCCGCATGGGTGCCAATTACTTTATCATGAAGCCCTTCAAGAAGGAAGTGGTCATTGACAAAATCCGAAGAATTGCAGGATATAGCATGAAGCCTAAGGGCCTGAACCTGGCAGGTATCCGCAAGGTAAAGCCATACGAAAGCCAAATCGAATATATGGAGCAGAATCTGGAGAATGATGTCACCCAAATCTTACATGAAATCGGCGTTCCGGCACATATTAAAGGATACCAGTATCTGAGAGAGGCCATTGCCATCTCCGTGGCGGACCAGGATATGCTTACATCCGTCACTAAGGTATTGTATCCCAACATTGCAAAAAAGCATCAGACCACGTCCAGCCGTGTGGAAAGGGCGATCCGCCATGCCATTGAGGTTGCCTGGAGCAGGGGAAAGATGGATACCATCAACGATATCTTCGGCTATACAGTCAGCAATGGGAAGGGAAAGCCTACCAATTCAGAATTTATTGCATTGTTATCAGACAAGATTCGGCTGGATTATAAGAGGATGTAGCAAAACCCCTAAATTTATGTCTGGATTTTAGACAAGATTGTACTTCCTAATTTGAAAAAAGTAGTGTATACTATATCTATTATGTGGTTGTTTCGCATGAACTTCGATTTAGGAGGGGTGTTACCATGAAAAAGATATTATTTGTTGCTTCCGAGGCAGTTCCGTTCATTAAGACCGGAGGATTGGCAGACGTAGTAGGCTCTCTGCCCAAATGTTTTAATAAGGAGTATTATGATGTCCGCATTATGATTCCCAAGTATCTGTGCATAAAGCAGGAATGGCGTGACAAGATGACCTATGTCAATCATTTTTACATGGATTACATGGGACAGAGCCGTTATGTAGGAATCCTGCAGTACGACTACGAAGGAGTCACATATTATTTTATTGATAATGAGGGATATTTTAACGGCCCTAAGCCCTATGGAGACTGGCTGTATGACCTGGAGAAATTTTCATTCTTCTGCAACGCCGCGCTGTCGGCGCTTCCGGTCATCGGATTCCAGCCGGATGTGGTGCATTGCCATGATTGGCAGACTGGCCTGATCCCTGTATACTTAAAAGACCGCTTCCGCGGCGGTGAATTTTTCTGCAATATGAAATCGGTTATTACTATCCACAACCTGAAGTTCCAGGGTGTGTGGGATGTGAAGACTGTCCAGCGGTTTTCTGGCCTTCCGGATTATTATTTTGCACCGGATAAGCTGGAGGCGTATAAGGACGGCAATATGCTAAAGGGAGGCATTGTCTATGCTGACGCCATCACCACGGTCAGCGATACGTATGCGGAAGAGATTAAGATGCCGTTTTACGGGGAAGGATTAGACGGCCTGATGCGTGCCCGTGCAAACAGCCTGAGGGGAATCGTCAATGGAATCGATTATGAGGAATTTAATCCGGAGACAGATGCCTTGATTCCGCAGAACTACAATGCCCGTAATTTCCGCAAAGAAAAAGTAAAGAATAAACGTGCTCTTCAGAATGAATTGGGCCTGGCTGTAGATGACAGCAAGATGATGATCGGCGTGGTATCCAGGCTAACTGACCAGAAAGGATTTGACCTGATTCAGTATGTGATGGATGAACTGTGCAATGACAATATTCAGTTGGTTGTCCTGGGAACCGGTGAAGAGCAGTATGAGAACATGTTCCGTCATTTTGACTGGAAGTATAATGACAAAGTATCAGCGAATATCTATTATTCAGAGCCATTGTCTCATAAAATTTATGCTGCCTGTGATGCATTTCTGATGCCGTCCCTGTTTGAGCCCTGCGGCTTAAGCCAGCTGATGGCCTTGCGATATGGCACGCTTCCCATTGTCCGGGAGACAGGCGGTTTGAAAGATACGGTGCAGCCGTACAATGAATTTGAAGGAACTGGCACCGGATTCTCGTTTAGTAATTATAACGCTCATGAAATGCTGGCGACAATCCGCTATGCGGAGCGTATCTATTATGACAAGAAGCGGGAATGGAACAAGATGGTGGATCGGGCCATGGCGAAGGACTTCTCCTGGAACGCTTCCGCGCTTAAATATCAGGAGTTATATGACTGGCTGATTGGCTAATAGAAAAGAAAGAGGTTTTTGTTTTCCGGACCAACCCTTTGCTGGATTGGTCCGGAATTGGCGGATAGAGGAATTGGCAAGCCAGAGGAAAGGGAGACCATCGAGAATCCAGGCATCAAGATAGAGAATGCCGCAGATTCCCAAAGGAAAGAAAAGAGGAAATCAGGACATGGAATATTACAAAATACCCAGGGAAGAGCTGCAGAAAGCCAGAGAATGGGCGAGAGATGAATCCTGGGTAAGGAAACGGGAATATGAAAAAGACTTGGGATATCTGGCCTGTGTGGGAGACATTCTGGAGAACTCGGTGTTTCAGTCCATGGATCAGTTTATTCAGCACGGCAGCACCACATGTAAGGCTCACTGCATTCAGGTGTCCTATATGTCCTACAAGATATGCAGAGGCAGAGGATGGGACTATGCGTCGGCTGCCAGGGCCGGTCTTCTCCATGACCTGTTTTTGTATGACTGGCATACCCATGCCAGAGAGACTGGGAATCATTTTCATGGTTTGACCCATCCGCGGGTTGCCATGAACAACGCCGCCCGTTATTTCCAGATTTCGGAGAAGGAAAAGAATATGATTCTGCGGCATATGTGGCCTTTAACTCCCATTCCTCCCAAATCAAAGGAAGGCTTTGTGATCTTATATGCGGACAAATTCTGCGGAGTGGCAGAGGTGGCATCCCAGATGAAGAAACAGGTTCTGATGGTTCTCCGGCCAAGGCATCTGGGATGACAGATGAAAAATACAGCAGGGCATACCGGATGGTTCTATGAGACAGCCGTTTTAATGGTAGGGAACCTGTGATTACAGAGAAACAGGAGAAGAGTATGATCGTTCAGGAATTACTTAGCAATCAGGTGTTGATCAGTGCAGTGACCGGTTGGCTGGTGGCCCAGGTATTAAAAACTATCATCGATTTTTCTTTGAATAAGTCTTTTTCAGCAGAGCGTCTGGTAGGATCCGGCGGCATGCCCAGTTCTCATTCTGCTACGGTGTGCGCCCTTGCCACCTCGACAGCGATCCGATATGGAGTCTCTTCCAACGAGTTTGCTTTCAGTTTCGTGCTGGCATCGGTTGTGATGTATGATGCCATCGGAGTGCGCAGGGAGACCGGGAAGCAGGCGAAGCTTCTGAATATGATCATGCAGCAGGATTTCTTTAAACTAAATGCAGTGGATTTTCAGGAGAAGCTGAAAGAGTTCGTGGGACATACGCCTCTTCAGGTTCTGGCTGGAGCGATATTGGGGATTGGGCTGGCGCTGGTTGTGGATATGGCATATTAGAACAGCCCAAAGAAGTAAAAAAATAGAAAGAAAATATTACTTGCTTTCTGTATCTATTTACGATATACTTGCTAAAGTAATTTTATATAAAAAGGTAGGCATATGTTATGTATCACATGATTAACTGGTTTTTCCTGTGCAGTTTGCTGGGATATCTGTTAGAGTGTGTTGTGCTTTCCTGGGAGTACCGAAGACCAGTCCTGGATCGGGGATTTGGCCACGGTCCGTTCTGTATCATATATGGGTTTGGGGCTATGGGAGCCAGTATCTTACTGGGGCCTGTCTCAGACCGTCCGGTATTGCTTTATGTGTGTTCTATGTGTATGGCTACCTGCATGGAACTGGTGACAGCAGCGGTTATGATTCGGTTATTCGGAAGCTTCTGGTGGGATTACAGCCACAAGAAATTTAATTATAAGGGTATTATCTGTCTGGAAAGCAGCCTTGGTTGGGGGCTTCTGGGCATTGTTTATTTTCGATTCCTGAACCAGTTCCTTCATGGGCTTGCAGGCTGGGTTCCCCAACCGATAGAGGGAATTCTGGCTATTGGGTTGTTGGGATTTTATGTTGTGGATTTTATTGTATGTATTGTAGAACGATTGAGGGACTCCGGCGATGAAGAGGCGGAGCCGGTGATTGGAAGATTGAGCATCCGTTCATAGGTGGAGAGGGAACTTATGGAAGGATGCTTATTTTGTCATAAGAGGATTTTGGTATGGCTGGCCGGAAGGCGTTGGTGCTTTATGGCGGGAGGAAATGTACAGGGGGATAATGAGAAATGAAAGGAATGAAATGGATTCTGGCATCTGGCTCTCCCAGAAGGAGAGAGTTGTTGTCACAGATAGGGATAGATTTTGAAGTGTGTCCCAGCCAGATAGAGGAGAGGACAAGCGCTGTTTCGCCGGAGAAAGTGGTATTGGAGCTGTCACGGCAGAAGGCGGAGGATGTGGCCCAGAGGGCACCGATGGGAGCTATCGTGTTGGGGGCTGATACTGTGGTGGCGGTTGACGGGATAATCATGGGAAAGCCTGGAAGCCATGAGGAAGCGTATGGGATGATTGACAGGCTTCAGGGAAGGACGCACCAGGTCTTTACAGGGGTGACCATGATCTGTAAGGAGGGTAAGGAGTGCGGGGCCGTATCGTTTGTGGAGAAGACAGACGTGATTTTGTACCCTATGTCTCAGGAGGAGATCCGAAACTATGCCCAGTCAGAGGAACCTATGGACAAGGCAGGTGCCTATGGGATTCAGGGACAATTTGCAAAGTATGTATCCGGGATACATGGAGATTATAGTAACGTGGTGGGACTTCCGGTAGGGCGGGTATATCAGGAATGGAAGAGATGGATGGAGGAGCAAGATGATTAAGTTGATTGCGTCGGACATTGACGGGACATTGGTGGCAGATGGGACAGATCGGCTGAATCCGGAGATCTTTCAGGTGATTTTGAAACTGAAAGAGAAGGGGATCCAGTTTGCAGCTGCCAGCGGGCGGCAATGGGTGAGCATTGAGCGCCTGTTTGAGCCAGTAAAGGAGCGGATTTTTTATCTGTCAGATAATGGGGCATATGTGGGATGCCACGGACGGAACTTGTTTTTAAATACGATTGAGCGGGATCTGGCGATGGAGATGATAGAGGATATTCGAAAAGAACCAGATTTGGAAGTGATGCTCAGCGGCCCGGATGTGGTATATATGGACACCAGGGATCAGGAATTTGTAAACTGGATTGTGGATGGATATAAATTTCAGGTAAAGATGGTGGAGGATGTGCGGAAGGTGGAAGATCGGTTTATCAAGGTGTCCGCTTATAAAAAGCACGGGGTTCAGGAGGCCACGGAAGAGATACGAAGAAAGTATAAAGACCGAATGAAGGTGACCATATCCGGCGACATGTGGATGGACTGTATGGCTATGGGAGTGAGCAAGGGCCAGGCAATTGAGGTTCTGCAGAAAGGGCTGGGGATCAAGCCGGAGGAGACCATGGCGTTCGGGGATCAGCTGAATGATATGGAGATGCTTGAGAGGGCTTATTATAGCTTTGCCATGGGAAATGCAAGGCCTGAGGTCAAGGCGGCTGCCAGGTTTCAGGCGGATACCAATGGAAATGACGGCGTGTTGAACGTGATCAAGATGCTTCTTTCATGAGAGGAGTTTTCAGATGGGTAACAGGAAAAAATGGTGCAAATGTGTGTTTGCGGCTGCCGCACTGTCGCTTTTGGTGCTGACAGGCTGCAAGCGGGAAATTCCCATTGCATCCAGCATTCCGGAAGATATCAATTATACGAAGCCCCAGGTTATGCTTGTGGTGGCCACGGAGAGAAACCGGTATGAGAAAATGTATACCAATGCTATCTGGCAGGTGGCTCTGGAAGACAATCGGACGTTTGAAGATTATCTGTTGGAGCAGATTCGTAAGTTTCTTAGAGATCTAAAGACCATGAACCTGTTGGCGGACAGCAAGGAGATCGGCTTAACCAACGGGGAGAAAGATCGGATCCGAAGGACGGCGGAAGCCTATTATCAGGGACTTAGTGAAGCGGATATCCAATACATGGGCGTTACGATGGATGATGTGGCATTCATGTATCAACAGTACTACAAGGCCAACAAAGTGGTAGGGGAATTGACTCAGAATGTGAACCTGGAGATCAGTGACAGCGAAGCCAAGGTGATTACGGTCCGCCAGGTTGTGTTTCATGACCGGGAGCAGGCGGAGCTTGTCCGTGAAAAGACTGTAAAAGGTGAAAAGGACATCGGGGCTGTAGCTGCAGAGGTGGCGGATGTCAAGATGGAGGAGAGACAGCTGGGAAGAGGGCAGGAGGCACAGGCTTTAGAGGAGGAAGCATTTTCCCTGGAATCCGGAGAGGTAAGCCAGGTTGTGGAAGTGGAAGGCGCTTACTATGTTCTCCAGTGTGTCAGTGACTATGATGTAGATGCCACCAAAAAGAGAAAGACCCAAATCCAGGAAGAACGGAGGGCATGGGTCTTTCGGCAGATTTACGATCAGTTTCTGGAGGAGCATCAGGTTTCCTTTTCGGAGGAACTGTGGGTGGATATCCATTTCTCTCCGGAAGACAAAACCACGACAGATAATTTCTTTGCGCTATACCAGGAAGAATTCGGAAGCCAGGGATACTAAGGCCTGCTGGTCCGATGCGCCCATCAGCTCTCTGGCAGAATGCATGGCCAGCATGGGTACGCCGATGTCTACGGTTTTCATGGCTAACAGGGTGGAGGACAGAGCGCCTAACGTGGATCCGCCTCGTAAATCAGAACGGTTGGAAAATTTTTTGTATGGAATCTGACGGCTGCGGCACAGGCTCTCTATGACACTGACACAGGAAGCGTCGGTGGAATAGGACTGGCTGGCAGCCATTTTGATTGCTACGCCGTCACCTGGGAAGATCTGATTCTTGATATCACATTTCTCCTTGTGGTTGGGGTGGATGGCGTGAGCCACATCTATGGACAAAAGGAAACCGTCCATGACTGCATTGAGGAAGGCTTCGCGGTTGTAACCTAGTGAGGTGAACAGCTTCTCCAGGATTCTCTCTGTGACGGCAGAGAGAGCTCCTTGCTTGGTGCGGCTGCCGATCTCTTCGTTGTCATAGAGGGCGATGACATTGATTCCGCCGTCCCGGAAGCCAGAAGTGACAGCAGAGAGGCAGGCCTGGACGGAAGTAAGGTTGTCCAGCCTTGGGGCACTGAAGAACTCATGGCTCAGCCCAGTTACGGTGGAGGAGTCCAGATTGTATACATAAATCTCGTAATCGAGAATATCTTCCGGCTTGCAGCCTGCTTCTTCTGCCAGAAGGTTTAAGAAAAAGTGATCCTTGTCTAAGGATTCTGTAAGGATTGTAAGAAGGGGAAGCATGTCAACCTGGGGATTTAGCTTAACTCCGTCATTGACCTCCCGGTTCATGTGTATGGCCAGGTTGGGGATCACCAGGAGAGGCTTTCTCATGTCGATGAAACGAATATCCGGGGAAAAGGGCTGGCTTCCGGCAAGGCACACTTTTCCCGCCATGGAGAGGGGACGGTCCAGCCAGGTGTTCAGGATGGGGCCGCCGTATATTTCGATGTTCAGCTTGCCGTAGCGGCCGTCACATATCTCAGGAGAGGGCTTTAGTTTCAGGCAGGGCCAGTCGGTGTGAGCGGCTTCCATGCGCAGGGAAGGGGTGTCTCCCAGATTCTGGCCGATGGTGAAGGCCATCAGGGAGGAATCGAAAATAGGGACATAGTAGCCTTGTCCCGGGGATAGGTGCCAAGGGGCAGTGAGGGACAGGGAGTGGAAGGAGGCTTCGGTTAGTTGCCTGGTTGCCTCTTTGATACAGTGGTAGGGGGAGACACTGGCCTCCAGGGTTTGGGACAGGGTATTCAATACGTGTTCTGTGGTCATGTGAATAAGCTCCTTTTATTTGTATAGAGATTTATTTGAATGAAACGGTTTTCTTATATAGTATAACGGATGGCAGGAGAGAATGGAAGGGAAAAATAAAAGAAACAGGGGATAGAAGGTTGCCCTAATATCAGTTAATTAAGAGTTTGGTGTTTGAGAAATCGCCAGTGAATGGTAAGAATCGAAGGCAAACAATAATGAAAAAATCGGAAGAGGGGAATGAAAATGTCAATTATTTATAACAAGGATAAGAATGTGTTTGTGTTGAATACTGGTGAAACGACTTATGGGATTGCCATTGTGGATGGAAGATATGTGGCCCATGGGTATTATGGGAAAAGGATTCCGGCGGAAGATGTACGCTGTCTTTTGAGGGAGGATGAAGAACCTCTTGTTCCCAGCAGAAATAAGAGGGAGAAAGCAGCATTTCTGGACACTTTCTGGATGGAGTTTCCGGAGCATGGAATGGGAGACTTTAGGGAAGCAGCATTCTGTATGAGAACAGAGGAGGGGTACAGGGCCAGTGAACTGGAGTATTGCCGTTATGAGATCGTGGAGGGGAAGCCAAAACTTGAGGGGTTGCCTGCTACCTGGGGGGAGAAGGAGGAATGTACCACATTAAAGCTGTATTGCCGGGATGAAGTGACAGGGGTGGAAGCCTGCCTTCAGTATTCGGTATTTGAGGATGTGGACGGGATTGTCAGGTCGGTGGTTGTAAGGAATCATGGGAATGCGCCGGTCTATCTGGAGAAGGTCTACAGCGGGTGCCTGGATATGGAGGATCAGAAGTTTGAGGTGCTTACCCTTATGGGAGTGTGGGGCAGGGAACGGCATATTCAGAGGATCCCGCTGGGGTACGGCAGACAGCGGATCGCTTCGTTCCGGGGGGAATCCAGTCATCAGGAGCATCCGTTTATGGCTTTGGTGACACCGGAGACTACGGAGGATGCCGGGGAGGTATATGCAATGAATTTTGTGTATTCCGGGAATTTTGTGGCCCAGGCGGAAAAGGATCCCTTTGATTCGGTGCGTATGGTTATGGGGATCCATCCGGAGGACTTTTGCTGGAAATTAGAGCCAGGGGGATGTTTTACGGCTCCGGAGGTGGTGATGGTCTACTCGGATCAGGGACTTGGGAAGATGACCCGGTGTTTCCATAAGCTGTACAGGAATCATTTGATCCGCAGCCCCTATCTTCACAGGGAAAGGCCGGTGCTTATCAATAACTGGGAAGCCACCTATTTTGATTTTGATGAGAAGAAGCTTTTGGACATCG
The DNA here is from genome assembly GCA_021769025.1 of Enterocloster bolteae. Next base: position 4,799 of record JAETTS010000007.1, on the reverse strand, counting down.
CCAAGGAGGCTTCTGAACTGGGGATTGAGATGCTGGTCATGGATGATGGCTGGTTTGGATGCAGGGATTCGGATGAGAATTCTCTGGGAGACTGGAAGGTATATGAGGAGAAGCTAAAGGGCGGCCTGAGAAACCTGGTGGATCAGGTGAACGGTATGGGAATGAAGTTCGGTATCTGGTTTGAGCCGGAGATGGTCTCTCCGGATTCGGAACTGTTCAGGGCTCATAAAGACTGGGCGATCCAGATTCCAGGCAGGGATATTACGTTAAGCAGGGCTCAGTGTGTACTTGATCTGTCCAGGACAGAGGTGGTGGACGCAGTCTATGGGATGGTGGCGGAGATCTTGAGAAGTGCCCCCATTGCGTATGTGAAATGGGATATGAACCGGGCCCTAAGCACATTGGGAAGTGTTCATCTGCCGCCGGACCGGATGGGGGAGTTGTCTCACCGGTATATGCTGGGGGTGTATGAGATGCAGAGACGGCTGACAGAGGAATTTCCGGATCTGCTTCTGGAGAATTGTTCCAGCGGAGGCGGACGGTTTGACCCGGGAATGCTGTATTACAGCCCGCAGATCTGGTGTTCAGATGACACAGATGCCATAGAGCGTCTGGCGATCCAGGAGGGGACGGCCCTGATCTATCCATTGTCCTGTATCGGTGCCCATGTGAGTGTCTGTCCGAATCATGTCCTGGGACGGACGGTTCCCTTTGAGACCCGGGGACATGTGGCTTTGGCTGGAACCTTTGGTTATGAGCTGGATATCACCAAGCTTTCCAGGGATGAGAAGGAGATGGTGAAGGAACAGGTGAAGATGTATCACCGGTTCCACCGGCTGATTGCAGAGGGGGAGTATTACCGTCTTGCTTCTTATAGGGAAAATGGGAAGTATGACAGCTGGATGGTGGTCAGCCAGGATCAGAAGAAGGGACTTCTCTTCTTTGTCCAGGTGTTGGCTGCCCCTAACTGGAAGAGCCATAGCCTGAGGTTGAAAGGGCTGGATGTAAATGGAGTGTATAAGGTGGAAGATGTGTCCGGACAGGAAGGGACGGTGACCCTTTCCGGGGCGGCGCTTATGAATGCAGGATTGCGGATGAAGCCTGTGGCAGGGGATTTCAAGAGCTTTGTGTATGAGCTACAGATGAAGGATATGTAAGAACATAAGATATGCCGGCTTGGAAGGCGGGCAGACAATTTTGAAGGAGGAATTTTGGGGAAAGCTTGGCTATCTTGGTTTGGAAGAGCGGTAAATGGATGGGAATTGACGCGCAGTGAAATCTGCATGGGGAACACTGGGAGAGGAATCTGTGAAAGACAAAGAGAGGGATAAGAGATGGAAGCAAGAGAATGCTATGAGAGGTGGATGACAGATCCTTATTTTGATAAGGATACCAGAAGAGAGCTACAGGAGATAGAAGGGGATGGGGAGGAGATTGGGGAACGGTTTGGAAAGGAACTGGAATTTGGCACAGGAGGCTTACGGGGAATCATCGGGGCAGGTACCAACCGGATGAACCGTTATGTTGTCCGTAAGGCAACCCAAGGGCTGGCCGATTATATTAAGGAGCAGAATAAGCAGGATAAAGGGGTTGCCATTGCTTATGATTCCCGCAGGAAATCGGAGGAGTTTGCAAGGGAGACGGCTCTTTGCCTGGCGGCTAATGGAATCCGTGCCTATATATTTCCCTCTCTTCGGCCTACTCCTATGTTGTCATTTGCTGTGAGATATCTGGGATGTACGGCGGGGGTTGTGGTGACGGCAAGTCATAATCCGGCGGAGTACAATGGATATAAGGTGTACTGGGAGGATGGGGCGCAGATTACAGCTCCCAGGGATAAGGAGATTATCGAGAAGGTTCGAAAGGTTACAGATTTTAAGCAGGTAAAGATCATGGAAGAGGAAGAGGCCGAGGCTCAGGGGCTTTATACGGTCATAGGCTCTGAGGTGGATGATGCCTACATGGAGGAACTTAAAAAATTGGTGATTCATCCGGAGATTTTGAAGGCGGAGGCCAAGAATTTGAAGATTGTGTATACGCCTCTTCATGGGACAGGGAATCTCCCGGTGAGAAGGATTTTGAAGGAGTTGGGATTTACCAATGTGTATGTAGTGAAAGAACAGGAGATGCCGGACGGAGCGTTTCCTACGGTTCCCTATCCCAATCCGGAGGACGAGAAAGCCTTTGGGCTGGCGTTAAAGCTGGCCTGCCAGGTGGATGCGGATCTGGTGCTGGCTACGGATCCGGATGCGGACCGTCTGGGGATTTATGCCAAGGATTCTGTCAGCGGAGAGTATAAAAGTTTCAGCGGAAATATGTCAGGGATGATTCTTCTGGAGTATCTTTTATCTCAGAAGAAGGCGTTGGGTATTCTTCCGAAGGACGGGGCCGTGGTGACTACCATTGTGTCGGGAAAAATGGCAAGGGAGATTGCCGGGGCATATGATGTGGAGTTGATTGAAACTCTGACCGGGTTTAAATACATTGGAGAGCAGATTAAATTATTTGAAGAGAACCGGAATCATACCTATGTGTTTGGATATGAGGAAAGCTATGGATGCCTGGTGGGAACCCATGCCAGGGATAAGGATGCAGTTGTGGCGGTGATGGCTCTCTGTGAGGCGGCAGTTTATTATAAGCATCAGGGACTGACCCTGTGTGACCAGATGAAGAAGTTGTCTGAATCCTATGGATATTATAGAGAAGGGCTTTGTACAGTGACGAAGAAAGGACTGGAAGGGGCAAAGGAGATTGAGGCTGTCATGGAATCTATCAGGAGGGAAGTGCCAGAACAGATCGGTGGTCTGAAGGTTGAGGAGTTCAGAGATTACAGGGAAGATGTGGTTCTGGATTACAGGGAGAAGGCCTGCGCCAGAAGAAATACCGGCCTGCCTCGGTCCAATGTTCTGTATTTTGAATTGGAAGACGGCGGGTGGTGCTGCGTCCGTCCGTCGGGAACTGAGCCGAAGATTAAGTTTTATATTGGCGTAAAGGGAAATGGTGAGGAGGACGCAGACAGGAAACTGGAAAGCTTGACAGAGGCGCTTACTCATCTGGCAGGATAGAGAGGTTGACACGGAATGGGGATTTGTGTATAGTGGTTAGGAGAGTTTTTGGGCGGCGAATTAAGGAAGAGATGGAGAGGGCCAGATGATTGCAGTTAAAATTGAGGACAGGAAGCAGTTTACCTCCGGCTTGTTTATAGGGGATTTGTTTGACCGGTTTCTGGTAAAGGAGGCTTCGGTTGTGACATTTAATGCCTTTACCATTGACGGCAGGGTGAGGAAGGGATATTATACGCAGGAGGAGCAGGAGGCGGGTCAGATGGAGGAGTATTCATTCTGGTCTGCGGTTCGGCCGTTCTGTTTTTCCCTGATTAAGGGGAAGCGGCTGCCTGGCAGTTTCCAGATCGTGCTTCAGATGGCAGGGCAGGCGGTGAAGGCATTTGTGGAAGAGGCCGGGCTTTCGGTGGCTCCGGAGCGGATCAAGGGGCTTTATCTTCATATTCGCTATGAGGAGGGACAGATTGTCTGTGTCACTGGTACTTCTCTGGATTTTTTCAGCCTGGATAAGTCGGTGGAGGAAGCGTGGGATAAGAAGGCACAGGCATTTTTTAAGGAGAATCAGATTCCGTTTGTGACAGCATAGCATATCTGCAAGGCCGCAGGTCTGCAAAATGATGCAGGCACCATAGACAGAATGGTTGTTTTTTCTGCAGTTGCAGCACTGGCAGGAGGGAGAATATCGTGGCAAAATTGTATTTCCGTTATGGTGCAATGGGAAGTTCTAAGACGGCCAATGCACTGATGGTAGAGTATAATTATTATGAGAGAGGAAAAAAGGCGCTTTTAGTGAAGCCTAAGCTGGATTCCAGAGATGGAGATTTTATGATCCGCTCCAGGATGGGGCTGGAAAAAGAAGGGATCCTTCTGGAGGATCTGGTGGTGATGAAGGATCAGGAGATTAGTAAATACGATTGCATCATCGTAGATGAGGCGCAGTTTGCCACAAAGGCTCAGGTGGAATTTTTAGTGCATATTGTGGATGATCTGGAGGTTCCGGTGATCTGCTATGGGCTGCGGACGGATTTTAGGAGAGAGTTTTTTGAGGGAAGTATGTGGCTTATGGCGTGGGCGGATAAGATTGAGGAACTGAAGACGGTCTGCTGGTGCGGCAAGGCAGCTACCTGCAATGCCCGGATCGGGGAAGATGGAACCATGATCCAGGCAGGGGAGCAGATTGTCATGGGAGGAAATGACAAGTATACGGCTCTGTGCAGGAAGCATCACCGGGAAGGGAATTTAGGCCGTGGATTGTAAGCGTTGACGGAAATGGGAGGATGATAAGATGGCTTCGGGAAAACCGGTTGTGCGCCAGGTGGCATGGGTATCTATGATTCCCCAGGTGATTCTTATGGTGGCTTTGATGTGCCTTTTTGGGACCTTTGTAAAGCCGTTTTCTGCTGCGGTAAATGGGGCGTTGATTTTTTATCTGGCCCTGTCAATTTCTGTGAGATATCTGGTGCCTCACAACCACAGAAAAGGGATGGCGCTGTTTCGGGCAGGGAATTATGCCCAGGCAGTGGAGGAGTTTGAAAAAAGTTATGACTTTTTTAAGAGGCATCCTTGGATTGACCGATATCGGTTTCTTGTGCTTCTTTCTTCCAGCAGGATATCTTATACGGAGATGGCACTTCTTAATATCGCATACGGTTATGCCCAGAGTGGAGATGGAAAACAGGCCAAGGAATATTATGAGAAAACGTTAATGGAGTTTCCAGACAGCGGGATGGCAAAATC
>JAETTS010000628.1 GCA_021769025.1 Enterocloster bolteae | reverse complement strand
GGCCGCCAGGTGGGCCTGGCAGCCGTTATGGTGGCATCCCTGTCCCAGATGGCGGACTATTCCAACAAGTTCTGGCCTGGCCTGCCTGAACTTCCCATTATCATTCCCGTCATCATGACCCTGGCTCTGGTTGCTGTGATAGGAGCTGTCAACGGCTTTATGATTGCAAAGCTAAAGATGGCGCCTTTTATCGCCACATTCGGCATGAGCACCATTGTCTACGGCATTAACTGTCTGTACTTTGCAAAGAAGCCGAACAATTCCCAGCCCATCGGAGGCATAAGGAATGACTTGACTGTGCTCAGCAGCTTTAAGGTATTTGGCCAGATTTCCTTTTTAGTGGTCATCGCCGTCATTGCCATTGTCGGCGTTTGGTTTCTGCTCAACAAGACTGTGTTTGGGAAGAACATTTATATCGTGGGCGGCAATCCGGAAGCGGCCAAGGTATCCGGTATAAATGTCAGCAAGGTGATCATCACTGTATTTATCATCGAATCCATGTTTGTAGGGCTGGCAGGTATCCTGGAAGTGGCCAGGACCGGAGGCGCCAACTCGGCTTATGGAAACGCGTATGAATTTGATGCCATATCCTCCTGTGTGGTGGGAGGCGTATCTCTGAGCGGAGGAGTGGGAAAGGTATCCGGCGTCATCATCGGTGTGCTGATATTTACTTTTATCAGCTATGGACTTGCCTACATAGGAGTTAATTCCAACTGGCAGTTGATTGTAAAGGGACTTATCATATGCAGTGCAGTGGCCCTGGATATGAGAAAAAATTCTTAATTAAGGAGGATTAACGTGAAAAAAGTTAAATTGTCGGAAGGGCTGTCATTGTCAGCCGTGGTTCAGGGATTCTGGAGGCTGGACAGCTGGAAATGGTCTGCAGAAGAACTGGCCCGATTCATGAAAGAATGTATTGATAGGGGAGTCACCACCTTTGACACGGCGGAAATCTACGGAGGCACGCTCTGTGAGACGCTGATGGGGCAGGCCTTTGAACAGGATCGCGCCATTCGAAACAAAATCCAGCTGGTATCGAACACCGGTATTTTCAAAGAGGGCTGATTTGGATATTATGACACAAGATACGACAGGGTAAAACAGTCCTGAGAGGAGAGCCTGAAGCGGCTTCATACAGACCATCTGGACCTGTATCTGATTCACCGTGAGGATCCCTGCATTGATTTTGAATCAACTGCAAAGGCACTGACAGAGCTTAAGAAGGAAGGAAAAATAGGGGAAATGGGCGTCTCCAACTTTGACCCTCATAAATTCAAGGGTCTTAACAGAGCTGTCAACGGACAGCTGGTAACGAACCAGATTGAGTGGAACCCTGTGTGCTTTGAACATTTTAATTCCGGAATGATGGATGACCTGACTGCGTCCGGAATCCATCCCATGATATGGTCGCCTCTGGCAGGGGGGAGAATGTTTGATCCCAACGACAGCCTGTGCGCTGCGGCTATGAAAACCATAAAAAGGATTGCCAAGAAGCATGACGCAGACCCGTCTGCCATCATATACGCATGGATTATGTATCATCCGGCAGGGGCAGTTCCTATTTCAGGAAGCAACAGGCTGGACAGGCTGGATACGGCCATTAAGGCCCTGGACATCCG
>JAETTS010000627.1 GCA_021769025.1 Enterocloster bolteae | reverse complement strand
AAATCCGGCGCTATGGCCTTGTTTGGCGAGAAGTACGGCGAGAAGGTCCGTGTGGTACGCATGGGAGATTTCTCCGTAGAGTTGTGCGGAGGTACCCATGTAGCTAATACTGGCGTGATCACGGCCTTTAAGATCTTGTCTGAGACAGGAATTGCAGCCAATGTACGCCGAATCGAGGCACTGACCGGCGACGGCCTGATGGCGTATTACCAACATACGGAGGAGGAACTGCGCCAGGCAGCTAGGGCAGCCAAAACCACGCCAGGGGAATTGTCCAGAAAGATTGAATCTATGCTAGAGGAGTTAAAATCCCTTCATTCCGAGAATGAAAAACTTAAGAGCAAGCTGGCCAACAATGCCATGGGCGATGTGATGAGCCAGGTGGTGGAAGTAAAGGGCGTGAAAGTTCTGGCCGTGAAGGTGGCAGATGTGGATATGAACGGCCTGCGTAATCTGGGAGATCAGATGAAGGAGAAGCTGGGAGAAGGTGTGATCGTCATCGCATCGGTTCTGGACGGAAAGGTCAATCTGATGGCTACGGCTACCGATGGGGCACAAAAACAAGGCGCTCATGCAGGCAATCTGATCAAGGCCATTGCAGGTTTCGTAGGCGGCGGTGGTGGTGGCCGTCCCAATATGGCCCAGGCCGGCGGTAAGAATCCGGCTGGGGTGGAGGATGCCCTGGCGAAGGTGAAAGAGGTTGTTAAGGAGCAGATCCATTCTTGAGTTTTGGCTGAAATGATAGAAAAAGAACGTTCGGCAAATGTATTGACAGGACCAAAGAAGAAGGGGCGAAAGCTCCTTCTTTTTCTATCCATTCATACATCCCTTGGCATTACGCCAGCCGCCTTATAAAAGACGGTTCCTTCCAGCGGTTTCAACAACCTATGTGAAGAGCACAGCGGTACATAAGGCATTGCCTAAGTACCAGCGGACTTCAGATGCCCTGAACTGCTACACTTCCCATAACACCCGACAGATTTTAAACATTGCCACGACAGAAATTGCATTTACGCCACTTCAATTCTTTCCTATAATGAACCTATCATAACGGAAAGAAAATAAGGGAGGTACATCATGAAATTACGGAAAGCAAGCGCGGTTGTGATGGCAGCCGTGATGGCAGCGGGAACGTTGGCCGGATGTTCTGGCAATTCCTCGTCAACACCGACAGAAGGAGCCAAAGAGACCACAGCCCAGAGCGCCCAGGGAAGCGGCACAACCACTGCTGCGGAAACCACAAAGGCCGATGAGGGAAGCGGCGAGGTAACCGTCATCAATATCTGGTCCAAGGACCGCCACGATGCCGCTTATGTCCAGGAGAAAATCGATGCCTACAACGCCAGCAATACGGACAACATCCAGATCAATTACCAGCTTTACACGGATAATTACATTCAGGCAGTGGATATGGCAGTGCAGAGCGACGAGGTGCCGGATATTCTGGTCTATCAGGAGACGGTGTTTGACAAATATGTAAATGAAGGGCAGTGGGCAGACTATTATCCCTACCTGGATGACGAGACGAAATCCCTTCTGGAAAGCGCCATCTTCCCAGGATACAACGAACTGGATGGAAAACTGTATTTCATTCCAACCACTGGAACCACCTGCCGCCTGTT
>JAETTS010000626.1 GCA_021769025.1 Enterocloster bolteae | reverse complement strand
TTACTATATCGATCACACCACAGGTATCTGGCCCCAGGCGGCAGGAGGAATTCCTTTTAATGCATGTGAGTTCCAGTCCAAGGGAGACGTAATTACGGACCTTCATGAGGATATGGCTGCAGAGCAGAAAGCCAGGAGCACCTATGACAATATCCTGCGCGTTGTGAAGGATTATGACGTCTGTGAACCCATCAAATTCCTGAGGGAAAGGGAAGTCGTTCATTATCAGAGATTCGGTGAACTGCTGCGTATCACCCAGGAGAAGCTGGACAGCAGGAATTTCTATGCGTTCAACCCTGCCTTCGATATGCAGTCACCATCCTGCCAGGACCAGATGAGACAGATGTAAGTTCATTCTTTCGTACCAGCGCAGGTGACTGAATCAGGCTGTTTATACGAATTGTATTCAGAATTATATGTGAAAGGCGCTGCAGGCCCAGGGGAAAAACCATGGGCTGCAGCGCTTTTCTTTGGCTCGGTTAATGTATATCGTACATATCATACGTCCATACAGTTTTCCAATCTCACCAGCTCTCCGCCAATGAGTTCCACATCCTCCTCCTGGTGGGTTGAGAGGATTAAAAGCCGTCCGTCTTGTTTTTCCCTGATATATGAAATGACATTGCGTTTCAATTCGTCATCCATGCCGGTAAAAGGTTCATCCATGAGAAGAATATGGGAGGGGATAAGAAGGGCACGGGCGACAGCCACACGGCGTTTCATGCCGCCGCTTAAGGTGGATACAGGGCGGTTCAGGCATTCCTCCGGAAGCAGGCGGGCCAGTTCCCATTTAATACGGGGAGCCTTGAGCGACCGGCCGGCACACATGGCTACATTTTCAATCGGAGAAAAGGATTCGCAGAGCCGGTCCTCCTGAAAGACAGCGGAAGCAGGCAGGGAACTCATGTCCTGGGGGGTTCCGTCTGCCAGTATCAAGCCATGGTCTGCTTGCTCCAACCCCATGAGAATGCGCAGCAGAGTAGTTTTACCTGAACCGGATGGACTCATGAGACAATAACATTGGCCCTGCTGAAAGGAAAGGTTCAGGTTCTTTAATACGGGCAGCCCTTCATAGGATTTGGATATATGTTGCAATTCCAGGGTCATTCCATACACGCTCCTTAATGCTTTATTTTCTTTAGCAGATAAAGAAAAAAACGTTCAAACAATGCGCTGATTATTATGATGACAAAGGTCCAGGCAAATAGCCCGGCCGTGTCAAGATACAGTTTGGAGTAGTACAGCTGTTCTCCGATGGAACCTTCCGGTATGCCGATAACTTCCGCGGCCACGCCGGATTTCCAGCTCATACCAAGAGCTGTACGGCACCCGTTTACAAGGTATGGAAGGAGGGCTGGCACATAGATATAGTGGATGCGCTTCCACATGGGCATACGGAAAACCCGGGCCATTTCCAGCAGTTTTTTATCCGTGTGTTTCAGCCCGGACAGAGTGCTCACATAGACCATGGGCACCACCACCAGAAAAGAGGTGAATACTGCCAGGTTGCGGGAGCCAATCCATATCAGTGCCAGGATAACAAAGGAGGCAACCGGAACAGATTTAATCAGAAGCATGACTGGGTCCAGCAGCTCCTTTACCAGGGGAAAGAGGTAGGCCAGGC
>JAETTS010000625.1 GCA_021769025.1 Enterocloster bolteae | reverse complement strand
ACGGTAAATGCGCCTTCCTTCCCGGACTGCGTATTCAATCGTGGTAAAATTATCATCCATCAGGATCATGTCTGCGGCATCTTTGGCTACATCTGTTCCTGATTTTCCCATTGCAATGCCGATATCAGCAGCCTTCAGGGCTGGAGAATCGTTGACTCCATCTCCGGTCATGGCAGCCACTTCTTCATTATCCTGCAAAGCTTTAATGATACGGAGTTTATCAGAAGGGGAGACTCGCGCAAATACAGCCGCTGTTTTTACTGCTTCCTTTAACTGCTCATCCGTCATTTCGTCAAGTTCTGGCCCTGTAACCACTGTATTTCCTTCCTGAAAAATGTGAAGCTGTCTTGCGATCTCAAGGGCAGTCACCTTATGATCCCCTGTAATCATAATTACCCGGATGCCTGCCTCATGGCAAGTTTCCACTGCCTGGATCACTTCCTTACGTGGAGGATCGATCATTCCGGCCATTCCCACGAACGTCATATCCTCTTCCACATCTTCATTTTCATCCACAGGAATATATGGGCGTGTCCGTTTCGCAAATCCAAGAACCCGAAGTGCTTCTTCCGACATTTTCATACAGAGGGATAAAATTTGATTTCGATCCTTTTCTGTCATCCGTCGGACTCCTTGTTCAGTCACAATGTGGGAACACAGCGGAAGCATTTCCTCTACAGCGCCTTTTGTATAGGCTACGATCTCCTCACCATTTTTATGTACCGTAGTCATACGTTTTCGTACCGAGTCAAAGGGCTGCTCAAATACCCTCGGCATTCTTTCCACTAACAGATCTGGATCAAATCCATACTTACCCGCAAATGTAAGCAGAGCTCCCTCCGTCGGATCCCCTATGACCTCTCCCGGACAGTCCGGATTCATGGATGCGTTATTACACAAAGCAGCAATTCTGAGGAGTTCTGCATTTTGTCCCTGAAATTCCTGTATCATATCCACAGAAGAAGCTTTTCCCGCTTGATAGGATTTTTCAAACGCCACATGTGTAACCGTCATACGATTCTGCGTCAGTGTTCCGGTTTTATCACAGCAGACCACTGTGGCACTCCCCAGAGTCTCCACAGCCGGAAGTTTACGGATGATTGCGTTCTGTTTTGCCATGCGCTGCACTCCGAGAGCCATAACAATCGTAGCAGTGGCCGGAAGTCCCTCCGGAATAATGGAAATCGCAAGAGAAACAGCCGTCATTAACAACGGTATCCATGGACGGCCATAGAGGAAACCGATTGCAAAAATGACCACACAGACCACAAGGCCAACGAGACTCAGCATTTTACCCACTGCATCCAGCTTGCACTTTAACGGGGTATCCAGCTCATCCTGATTTTCCAGCATATTGGCAATTCGTCCAACTTCCGTGTCCATTCCGGTTCCAACGGCAATCCCTTCTGCATTGCCATACATAACAATGGAAGACATATATGCCATATTCGCTCTGCTTCCAATAGGTTCTCCGATTGGAAGAACGCTTTCGCTGTCTTTCTCTACTGGAATAGACTCCCCTGTCAGAGATGCCTCTTGTACCGCAAGCCTATTTTCGTGAATCAGCCGAAGGTCTGCCGGAACAATTGCCCCATCCTCTAGAATCACAATATCGCCCGGAACAATCTC
>JAETTS010000624.1 GCA_021769025.1 Enterocloster bolteae | reverse complement strand
GCTTTCCAGGAAGCCGGGTCCCACATAGCCCTGTTCCCTGAGTTTTCCGCACAGAAAGGCAACGGCGCTCCGGCGGGAATCGAACTCCATGTCGGTGAAGAACAGGGACGGTTTGAACAGCGTCCTAAAATAGGTTCGTATGCTGTTGACCTCGCTGTCCCTGACAACGGTGAGCAGTTTTTCCTTCTCATGATAGTTCAGGAAGTTCCTGCACAGGATTACCGGTACATCTGCGGGCTGGACGGGCAGGGGAACTGTGGTGAGGACAGCCAGGATATCCTTGGGCATTTCATGGGGATAATCAAAGACAGACCAGGTATAGGCAATCTGAAAACGGCACTCTCCCATATCCCCCAGGCGCTTGACCATGAGCTCCTTAATCTGTTTTCCATATGGATTAATCAGCCCCACCCTTTGCTCTGTCCTTCCGAGATTTGTCTCCATGGCCCTTATGAAGTGGATGGCAAACAGGCTGATTTCGTCTTCGCTCAGGGATATGCCTGAAAGATTTTTAAAACGGTCTGCAAAAAAGATGGCAATATCATATTCTAAGGGATATTTGGACTTGATGGTGGATAGGACAGGATTGATGACGTGCTGCCTGTGCCGTCTCCGTTCCAGGGCTCCGTGGAGCTGTTCTGTCATTTCGTGGCAGAAGTTCTTGTCAACAGTGAAGTCAAAGCCATATTCCACATTGATTTCTATTAGTATTTTCTCCAGCAGGCTTTCAGCCTGGCTGTCTGGCTGCTCCCTTACATAATAGAAATCATTTTGGAAGAGCCGGGAAAAATACTCATATTCTGATGTGGGAAAGGAAATAAAAAGCCGGGAACCCAGTTCTTCTAAAAAGTGTCTGCCTGTGTTTACGGCGCCTTCTTCGGATGATTTGCCATAGGGCGTTTCCGGCGTGACAGAAGGCACTTCAGGCATGAAAAAGCCGCATACAGCCCGTTCGGCCATGACGGCAGTGTCAATTATCAGGCGGACGATAGTAGTGTCATAAAGATGCCGGCTAAGCAGGTCCAGTTCACGGAACATAAGTTCCTTCAGCTCCTTTAAATCAACAATGTCAAAAAAGGGCTGGAATTGTTCCATGTCAAAATAATGGTTAACATTCCGGTTCATGATATATAGCGTATAGTAGGAACGCTTTTCTTCTTCTGAGGCAGCCAGGGAGAGGATGCCGTTTTGTTTGAGGATGGCGGGCAGGCTGTGTCGTCTGGTTATGTTCCGGTTCAGCTCGGACACGATTTTAGAAAGCAGTGTATCGCTGATGAACAGTTCTTCTGCCAGTTCCAGATAGGGCGTTTCACGGCAGAATAGAACCTGCCGGATAATGGCCCATTCCAGATCGTCTTCCGGACGTTGGGGTTTTGAGGCGGGGACGTTCTTTTCAGGCTGACCGGCGTCTATGAAGTATCCCTGTCCTTTTTTTGAGCGGATGACCTCAGAGGCGTGCTCTCCGTTGATTTCCTTGATATCGCTTCTAACTGTCCTGTCACTGATGTGCAGAAGGGCGGCAATCTGTTGGGATGTCAGGCAGTCGTGTTCTGCCAGTAAATCCCAAATCCGTTTCTGACGTGCTGTCATGGTATCCTCCTGGAATGTAGCAAAACAGCGGATGCAGGGG
>JAETTS010000623.1 GCA_021769025.1 Enterocloster bolteae | reverse complement strand
AATTATATATATTAAAGGAACAATTATATTTTTTCTTCTATAGAATACCCCGGATAATACCGCCCAGTACAATGTTAATCAGATTGTACTGATATAAAAACCGCAGCCAGGTACTTGCGTTGATCTGTTCCTCCAATGTCATTCCCAAAGGTGTGGCGGAAAAAATTCCCACCAAAAAACAGCCAATCCAGAGAAACAGAAGTCCCTGGATTAATCCCAGTACTGCACCTGCTATATGATTCAATCCATACAATATAGGCAGCCGCGCTATAAGATCCAGCCACCGCACCACCAGATGAATCAGAATATAGACCACTGCAAACAGGATGATGGAACTAACTGCATTGATGAGAATGTCGGCCAAATATGTGCTGACATATTCAGCAAACTGGTCCACTCCCAGCATATGATAAAACTCGCTGTTATTGTTTTCAAGCAGTGTTTCCTTAACGGATTGGGGAAGATTCAGGTTCTCAATGGCAATGCGCTGCGCTGCCGGAAGCTCCGTGTTTTCCGCGGATGGTTCCTCCCAGCCAGCTGCATCCAGTATGGCCTCTGCCGCGCTCTGGCGTATGGACGGATTATCCTTGATAAAATCCGTCATATACGGAGTGGCAATCTTCACCAACACAATGGTAAGTATCAGCGCTCCCAGGGATACGCACTGCTTCAGCGCTCCCCTGTAATGTCCATACAGCACCATACCAATGAGAAAAACTCCTGCACCGGCAGACAGCCAATGTTCTAATATCATGTCCATATAATTTCAGTCTTTCTTTTAGTTGAATATCAGGCGTTCTATGGCGTCCGCAACTCCATCCTCATCATTTGTCAGCGTAATCTGATCTGCGGCGTTTTTAGCTATGTCCAGTCCATTTCCCATGGCAATGCCCACTCCGGCTGCTTCCAGCATGGAGAGATCATTTTCCCCATCGCCAAATGCCATGGTGGCCTCAGGGGCAATCCCAAGATAATCTGCCAGCCACATAAGCGCAATACCCTTTGTGGCTCCCAGAGCATTGATTTCCAGATTATTATACAGGGATGAACTGATGACAATGCCTTCTACAGCTGATAGCTCTTTTCGCAGCGGAACTATGTCATTCACATCAGCCAGATATACGTTGACTTTCTCCACATCCTTCTTACATTCTGTTACGTAATTCAGGATATTGGGAACAACATCCCTGGTAGAGAGCACCATCTTCTGAATCACAGGACTCAGGCCGAAGTCTTCCATATGTCCGATGAACTCAGGCTGGGAAATCCCTCTTCCGTCTATATACGGATCATACATCGCCCTGTACCTTTTAACGATGTCCATGACTTCCAATGCCTTTGCATTGGATAGTGTACACCGCTTCAGACTGGTTCCCTTAACAAGGTCCGCTACTGTTCCGCCGTTGGTGGATATGGCATAGTTGACTCCCGGCAGAGACCGTACTTCCTGCGTGATACCATCCACTGCCCTGCCTGTGGTCGGTACAATCTGTATGCCCATACGGGCGCAGCGCTCCAGTGCCCTGCGGTTGCGCTCTGACAGGTTTTTCTGGCTGTCCAGCAGGGTGCCGTCAAGATCCAGTGCAATCAAACCTATGGTCATCATATAAAATGCTCCTCTTTCAATATCA
>JAETTS010000622.1 GCA_021769025.1 Enterocloster bolteae | reverse complement strand
AGCTGGGGCGAGTACTGGACCAAGCTGGAGGCAGCGGCTGTCAGTAATCAGATGCCGGACGTGTTCTGGATGCATACCAACGAGATTTTAAAGTATGCGGACTACGGCATGATTGCGGATCTGACGGATCTTTATAACGATGAAGATCCCGACTATTACAAGAATCATTTTTCAGAAATCTCTCTGGCAAATATCCAGGGAAGCGACGGCAGATATTACGGAATACCAAAGGACAAGGATACGGTCTGTCTGGTATACAACAAAGAAATGTTTGACGCCGCAGGCGTGTCTTATCCGGATGAAACCTGGACCTGGGATGATCTGTGTGAGGCTTCTCAGAAGATTTATGATGCCACAGGAAAATATGGCTATATGGCATACGGCGATGACCAGCTTGGCTACTGGAACTTCGTATACCAGAATGGCGGATACATCCTGGAAGAGGACAATATCCACGGCGGTTTTGACAACCAGGCTACCATTGACGCCATGAGGTTCTACATTGACCTTCAGAAAAATGACTGGTGTCCGGACCAGAATTACTTTGCGGAGACTTCTCCCGGTACTGCCTTCTTCTCTGAACAAGGGGCTATGTTCCTGGAGGGAACCTGGAATATTCTGTCTGAGATGAAAAATTACCCCAATATGGAAGGAAAATGGGATGTGGCGGTTCTTCCCAAATGCCCGGCTCCCGCAAGCGGCGACGGAAGAGCCACCATCTCCAACGGTCTCTGCTACGCCACCTCCGCAACCGGAAAGAATCTGGAAACCGTAAAGGATGTGCTCCGTTTCTTTGGTTCCGAAGAGGGACAGAGGATCCAGGGCGAGTCCGGCGCGGCCATTCCGGCCTACAAGGGATTAGAAGAGACATGGGTCGGCGTATTCGATCAGTTCGGCTATAAGTTAAATGTCAAATGCTTTACAGATATGTTTGAGTACAGCGTACAGTCCGTCAACAACAAATACCGTCCGGTATGGAAGACGAAAGTTACTGAGAACCTGTTGAAAATCTACTCCGGCCAGTTAAGCTTTGAGGATGGAATGAAGCTCTTCCAGGAAGCCATTAATACCGCGGCCGAGGATGATTAAGGAAGGAGGCACAATATGGCAAACAGCAAAGAAAAAACAGGCAGACTTGCCAGGTCCGAGAGTATGTGGGCCTATATCATGGTGGCTCCCACCATCATCGGACTTTTGGTGTTAAATATTTATCCTCTTATTGACACCATTAAACTGAGCTTTTCCAAGACCAGACCTTTTGGACTTTATGAGCTCCGCGGAATTGAGAATTATGTAAAGATGTTCCAGAGCGCAGAGTTTTGGCGCGCGAATCTGAATACCCTGTATTTTTGTTTACTGACCGTACCCCTTGGAATTTTTCTTTCCCTGGTGGTTGCAGTTATGTTAAATACAAAAATAAAGGGAAGGACGTTCTTCCGGGCCGTATTCTTCTTACCAATGGTCGTGGCTCCTGCGGCAGTAGCCATGGTATGGAAGTGGATCTTCAACACGGAATACGGCATCATTAACACGCTCCTGGCTCATAAGGTCAACTGGATTACCGATCCCAATATCGTTATGATCACCTGTGCGATTGTGGCTATCTGGTCCGCCATCGGCTACGATGCGGTG
>JAETTS010000621.1 GCA_021769025.1 Enterocloster bolteae | reverse complement strand
CAACCGGCTCATCGACGCCTGTCTGGAATATGGAATCACACCCATGGTAACTATTTTTCACTGGGACCTGCCACAATACCTGGAGGAAAAGGGCGGATGGCTGAACCGTGATACGTGTGTGGCCTACACCCACTATGCGAAGGTATGCTTTGAACGGTTTGGGGACCGGGTAAAGCTGTGGGCAACCTTTAATGAACCAAGATATTATACCAACAGCGGTTATCTGATTGGCAATTATCCTCCGGGACATCAGGACATCCAGGAGACTGTCACTGCATCCTACTATATGATGCTGGCCTCGGCCATGGCTGTGGAGGCGTTCAGGACGGGCGGATATGACGGACAGATTGGAATTGTGCACAGCTTTTCTCCTGTCTATACCACGGACACAAGCGTGGAATCGGCCATAGCCAGGAGATTTGCCGATAATTTCTATAATAACTGGATATTGGATACGGCAGCCATTGGGGAGATTCCGGGAGATTTGCTGGGAGAGCTTAAAAAGACCTGCGACCTGTCCATGATGACTCCGGAGGACTTGGCCGTCATCCGCCGGAACAGGGTGGACTATCTTGGGCTGAACTACTATGCCAGGGTCATGGTGAAACCTTATGAGAGCGGGGAGACAACCCTGATTGTCAATAACCAGGGAAAGAAGGCAAAGGGAACCTCGCAGACCATTATTAAGGGCTGGTTTGAGCAGGTACGGCCGGAGAGCAGCCGCTATACTGAGTGGGATACTGAGATATTTCCCGAGGGGCTGTATGAGGGAATACGACAGGTATGGAATAAATACCATCTGCCCATCTATATCACGGAAAATGGTATCGGACTCTATGAGGACACATCAGTGAACCAGGTGGAGGATGATGACAGGATTGAGTTTATGGACATGCATATTGCGGCGGTGTTAAAAGCCAAAGAGGGAGGCTGTGATGTGCGGGGGTACTATGCCTGGTCGCCGTTTGATTTGTATTCCTGGAAAAACGGAACTGAGAAGCGCTATGGCCTGGTTGCCATTGATTATGAAAACGGCCTGGAGCGGAGACCGAAAAAAAGCTATTACTGGTACAAGGATGTAATTGAAACGGATGGAAAACATATCACAGGAAAATAATGGGGGAGTGTTATATGAATATACAGAGTATGAGCGTTTCAATGGAAAAATATGTTATGCCTCTTGCCAACAAGCTGGGGAATGAGATACACCTGCGGGCAATCCGGGACGCCTTTATGTCCCTTCTGCCAATCACCTTTACAGGAGGTATTGCAGCTGTACTGAGCTCTGCTCCCTCCGTGGACGCGGCCGGAACAGGAATCACCCTGGCCTGGGCCAGGTTTGTGGAGAGCAACAGCATGATTTTCTCCTGGATTAACGCACTGACCTTGGGGGCCATGTCCCTTTATATCTGCATCGGAATCATTCATTTCCTGTGCAAGAGCCGGAAGATAGAGTCGTTTCTGCCTATTCTTTTAGGTGTCTGCGGCTTTCTGATGCTTATTGTGGAGCCCATGTCCCTGGGATGGGATGGAAAAATGGCGGAGCTGTCCTATATGGACGGCAAGGGATTGATTCCGGCCATGTTCATATCTATTCTGACCGCGGATTTATATTGTTACATGAGAAAACGGGAT
>JAETTS010000620.1 GCA_021769025.1 Enterocloster bolteae | reverse complement strand
AAGCAGAGGCGGGAGCGTCTCATATATACTGACACCGATTTGGCAGGAGCCCTTTGCCTTGAGCGTATTTGAAAATTGCTTTCTGGCAGAAATGAATTTTCAAACATGCTCAGGCGATCCCTGCCGGATTTTTTAAATTTTACACTACAGCAATTTAATTCATTAAATCTTTAACGCATTCTTGATATTTATGCATGATTGTGGTATATTAAATCATTATTATGACGAATGAACCACTGGTTTGATGATCTGGAGGATGTATTATGGTAGAAGTTTGGAATATCACCATCCCTGAACTTACAGGGGAGGAAACACGTCGCGCCTACATTTACCTTCCAAAATCCTACGGGGAGGAGCCTGACAGGCGCTATCCTGTTTTATACATGTTTGACGGACACAATGTATTTTTTGATGACCATGCCACATATGGAAAAAGCTGGGGTATGGAAGAGTATCTGGACTTTACCGATACTCCCCTCATCGTCGCCGCTGTAGAGTGCAACCACAGCCCGGACAACGGCCGCCTCAGTGAGTATTCTCCCTATTCGTTCAAAGACCAGCACTTTGGCGCTGTCACAGGCCGGGGAAGAATCACCATGAAATGGATGATCCGCACCTTTAAGCGGCAGGTTGACCGCCGCTACCGCACCATCCCAGACAGAGAACATACCTTCATTGCCGGCAGTTCCATGGGCGGCCTCATGAGCCTGTTTGCCCTGATCCAGTATAACCGGTATTTTTCCCGGGCTGCCGCGCTCTCTCCGTCCCTGTGGGTGGCCCCTGATAAGCTGGAGCATCTGATTTCCCAGGCCCGTTTAGGCCCTGGCACAGTTCTCTATATGGATTACGGCGCACTGGAATTTTCCAACCATCTGAAGATGGAGCGGCAGTTTTCCCGGATCGCCGGGGCACTTTTAAAACGGCATGTGCTTTTGGATTTGAGAGTGGTTCCAGGAGGAACCCACTGTGAGGCCAGTTGGGAGAGACAGGTTCCCTTCTTCATCAATACCTTGTTGTACGAATCCTGACCGTCCAAAGCCTCAATTGTGATAAACTTTATGAAAAAAGGAGAGACGTTTTATGGAGACACAATATTTTAAGCAGTACAGCCCTGCGCTGGACCGGGATATGGAATGTAAGGTCTATGGACATGCAGGAAGGCCAGTCCTGTATATTCCCTGCCAGAATGGGCGCTTTTTCGATTTTGAAAACTTCCGCATGACCGATGTGTGGGCCCCATGGATTGATTCCGGCCAGGTTATGGTATGTTCCATTGACACCATGGATGGGGAAACCTGGTCCAACAAGTCCGGGGATCCTTATTGGAGAATCCGCCGCCATGAGCAGTGGAACCATTTTATCGTTGATGAGATAGCGCCTTTTATCCGTCAGATGGCGAAGGAACGCAACGGCTGGGAGGGCAATCCAGGCATCCTTGCTTTCGGCTGCAGCCTGGGAGCCACCCACGCCGCCAATCTGTATTTTCAACACCCGGATATCTTCGACGGGCTTCTGGCTCTCAGCGGCATCTACACTGCCGACTATGGATTTGACGGATATATGGATGAGCTGGTCTACTTAAATTCTCCGGTTCATTATATGGCCAACATGCCACAGGATCATCCATATATGGAAA
>JAETTS010000619.1 GCA_021769025.1 Enterocloster bolteae | reverse complement strand
GACGTAAACTTAAAAAAACTGGCTCCGGTCTGGACAGATAAAAAACAGAAGGTATATGCCGAAGGTGGCAGCACTCCGGAGATCAGCGGACAGAGTTTCCATGATTTTTCAAAGGGGCCGGTGCAGTATACCATTGTTTCAGAAAGGGGAAGGACAAAAAATTATTGGGTTCAGGCAGTAAAGAAAACCCACGGCCCAGGGAAGCTTTACATCAACAGCCTGGGGGAGAAATCCTCGAAGACCTATGAAAAGGACGGTGTGATCTATTCCACCCGTGAGATGATCTTAAGTGACTGGTTTGACTACGAGCATAACATTCTGCTGGTAAATGTGGGAACCCAGGAGATTCCAGACTTAAAGGCGGAATTGACCTCCAATGAAGTGCATTTGGATAACTACTGGACGCTGAAAGGGGGATATTCCCTGGCCGGCTTCGGCCCGGTGGAAAAGGATTCGGCCAATGCTCCCCATGGAGAACTGCCGAATCTGGCCAGACTGTGTATTGTGCCAAATTATGATGGGGATCTTGAATACGAAGAAGAGGAAAACGGATATGGGGATTGGATCAAGGATATCTCCGGAACTTTGACAATCAAATCTGGTGATAAGGTTTTGATGGTGTTGACTTTGACCGGTATCGTGGGCGATCCAGGCTTCACAACGGAGGAGATTCCCAGTGGGGTGAAGTATGTTCCCTATGGAACCATGATCCAAAACAGCAACAAATACAGCGTGTGGGAAGGCATAACCTATACCCTTACAGGGGGAACGCTGCCTGCCGGTATACAGTTGCTGTCCAACGGCGAGCTATATGGTATTCCAACGGAAACAGGCGTATTTCCCTTTACGGTACACATGAACAGTACCCGTGAACTTTTTTCAGAGAGTGAACAGACCTTTACCCTAACAATTACGGAAAATACGGATACCAATGTAGATGCCTCCACAGACCCAGGATATGAGCTGACACAGCGGGTGCCGGATATTGCCATGGGTGCAACGCAAGACTATACGATGGTTTCCAAAGGCGATTATGGAGAATTTGTGGATGTATATCTTGATGGGGAAAAATTAGTGAGGGGAACGGATTATACATCTGAGGCAGGGAGCACCAGGATTACGCTCCGGAGCCAGACCTTGAAGCGCTCCAACAGGGCAGGGGTACATACCCTGGGAATTGAGTTTCGAACCAAAGACACTAAGATTCTGAGACGGGCTGCCCAGAACTTTAGGCTCAGCTATACAGGAGGTTCCGGAAGCAGCGGAGGAAGTTCCGGAAGCGGAGGAAGTTCTGGAAACAGCAGCGGAGGCAGTGTTTCCCAGATCTACAGGGATTCGAAGAAGGGGTATGTGCATAAAGTCACAGGAATCATCACAGAAGGCAAAAACGGATATTCCCGCTGGCAGCAGGATGAGACCGGATGGAAATTAATCTATGCCGACGGTACCGCAGCCAACGGAACCATGATCCCGCTGGAGAACGGAGAGAGCGTAGAGCAGATTCTCTGGGAGAAGGTCAACGGTTCCTGGTATGCCTTTGGAGCGGACGGGTACTTAAAGTCCGGCTGGGTATTTGATTACCGCCTGGGCAGGTGGTATATGCTGTCTGTTGACACTGGAATGGCAGGGGGATGGTATAA
>JAETTS010000006.1 GCA_021769025.1 Enterocloster bolteae | reverse complement strand
CAGAAGGTCAAACCCCTGAAAAGTATTCTGATAGGCCACATCAAACTCAAGCCAGGAACCATCGTGCATGTCAATGGGATGAGCCATAGCTGTCGTTACATCTGCCCTTCCTGTCACATCTGCCTCCGCCTTATCTGTGTGCAGATTGCTAATGGGCTGGTCTGCCCCACAGACAGACAATTCATATCCTTCCGACCGGGTAATCTCCTTTACATAGTATTGCCCCAGAATCAGAGGATGGCCCACCCAGATCTGTCCCCCTATTTTCCAGGTACCGCATTCTTCTGTATAGGCTAAAAATGAGGCATCGCCTTTTAGATTGGTGGTGGCAATCGCTGTCAGAGTCCCTTTTGGATATACCACCCCGGTCTTTCCGTCTGGATGAATGATATCTTCTGCTGCATAAAGGCCATAAACCGCCCCTTCCAGGGTTCCGTCTCCCTGAGATTCTCCATAGCTGTCATAGTCTTTGGATTCTCCTCTCTGAAGTTCCAGATCCCGCTTGTTGATATGAATCTCCCCCTCGGTACGGTGATCACGGATGAGGAAAGTATAACCTATCTGATCCGCAGTACCAGCTGGTTCTATCCACGGAACATCATCCTCTATAGGCTCCGGAAGGGAAACTTCCCCTCCGTGTTCCCAGTCATCATCCTCCCCTGGTGCCGCTGCTTGTCTTGTCCTTTCCTGAAAGGCTCTTGCATTCACAGACTCTCCAACCGATGCAAATGTTATGATCGGCTTGATCTTATCTGTTTCCATACTTGTATTCGGGTCATTTATATTCTGGCCTTCACTTTCTCTGGGTAAGGCATCGCTGTTTGTGGCTTTTCTGATTACATATTCATTGTTATTAACCGTACGGTCTCTTGTGGCATTGCTGCTTGTAGCCCTCCTTTTGTCACCGGTTATTCCTGAAGTGATTGTATCAAGAAGCCTTACTTCCTGTGGATTTGTTTTGTCCTCCTGATCCCCCATACTGGTGCTTTTCTTTGGTTCAACGTTCTCATCGGTTCTGATAGCCTCA
Organism: Enterocloster bolteae; assembly: GCA_021769025.1. The sequence goes on along the minus strand of JAETTS010000006.1, from coordinate 19,827 downwards.
AATTTTCTGTCCGTTTTATTCGTTTCTTCTTCATACTCCGCCGGAACGCCTACTTCCTTATTGATGACTACCTCTTTCTCTATTATTTCATGATTTGCTCCTGCCTCCGAAGAGTTCATCCGCACCACTGGAATCTTCTCATCCTCCGGATGGAGTCCATGGCGAAGATAACCATATCTGGCCTGAATCTCCTGAACCGTATAATCATAATTTAAGTTGATAAACTGTTCATAGGTCTCATCCCGGTCTTTAAGCATCATCTCCAGACCTTCCCCCGGCTCCATACCGTGAAAATCCGTTTCCGCTTCACACGCCTCTACCAGGGCTTCCCACTGAGCCTGCAGAGCCTCATTGGCTTCTTCTACCGCGGCAATCTCATCCGAATGATCTTCCCCTTCACAAGCTTCCGGAACCTCCATATATTCCGGCTCCGGGTGTCCGTCACAGTAGGTCTTGGAATATTCATACTGTTTTTCATCTGTATGAGAAAAAGATCCGGCTTCATCCGTCCTGGCCTCTCCACAGACTTTAAAGTCCTCCCAGGCAGACGGCTTCGGCGTCATCTGTTCTGGTTCCAGATTCCCTTCCACCTGTTCTTCATCAAATGCCTCCAAAATCTGGAATATGGCTCCTTCAAGGGGTTTTCCGGTCTCCGCACAATATTTTCTCACATCAAAGGTATAATGGGCATCAAAAGTTTCTGTATGCCGGTAAATGACAACCTCCGGAAGGGCTGGCTCTTCAGTCGCGGGTCCAAAAGCCAGATGGACATACAGCTTAGCCTGAAACGGCCCGGCAGAAATCATTGCCTGAATCTGGCTTCTGTCCCCTTTCGGTATATAAAGATTCAGAGATGTTGTGTTTTTGGCAAACCCACTTAATTCATGGGGTAATTCTGCAGACAAGGTCATAGGCTGTACGGAGTTCCCACTATAGGTAAAGGTCATCTTTCCATCTGCCACGGACTTATTCCACCCAGTACTGTCTCCCTCAAAAGTCCAGTTGAGGGTTGCCAGCTGGGGAGCCGAAGAAATGTCCAGCGAAGCCGTCCACACCCCATTCTCCAGAACCATCTGTTGAGGCTTTCCGGAATATGCTGATGCAAAACACCATTCCGGGATACCATTTCCGCCATTCCCCTCCTCTTCCACATACGCTTTCAGCTTCTGCCACTTCTCATACGTGCCTGGCACATGTCCGGATACCATGCTGGCAACGGAATCTGCGCTTTCCCACCCGTCCTCCATGATCGCCCATATTGCCGACTGAGCAGCCGCATAGGTGGCATTATCTGCATGAATGGAACCATTGGTGTCATACCAGGTACAAATCATCGCCAGTTTCTCATAATCCTCTTTGCTTTTAATGTAAGGAATCTCATCATCATCAATATTCGTCCGTCGGGCCTCCGCTGTAATGGTACTGCCCATATGGTTTCTCGGGGCAATGCAGAATGTCATCTGCCACCCGTCTGTCCACTTATACATCCAGTTTCGATTTCGTCCATAGATGGCCTCCGGCCCGTTGGTCCAGATATTTTTTCCTCTGAATGTAGCCGCCTGGCTGACAAAAAAGTTAACATCACTTAGAGGAAGGAACAGCATGCCGAAGCAAACCAGGGCCAAGAGACTGGCCAATACACGCGTTATCTTCTGTTTCATACCTGTCTGCCCTCTCCTTATCGTAACATGGCGACTCCATTGACGATCCATATTCCGTCCTTATCAACCATATATCCGTCTGGGGTCACAGCATTGAAAAGCAATGCGCCTTTGGTTCCGTCTGAAACCGGATTAAAATAGTAGCAGCGTTTCTTCCCATCGGTTCCATCAATCCATCTCCATCCAGTTATCATCCTGCCCAAAGTATTGTCCGACACAGGATTTAGGTAATATCGTTTTCCGTCTTGATCCGTAAACCACCCGGTCACCATATGTCCTGTACCGTCAAACCGAAACCAGTCCGCCGGATTCTGCCCTTTGTCTGCATCAGCGTATGGATTGTGAATGTAAGCCCATTCGTTATTGTAGGTTCTTCCGCCTGACGTAAATGTCCATCTTCCGTCTGCTGTCTGAATCCAGGTTCCAGCTACGCTCCCGGCTGGCGCGGCAGATGGCAGCCTGCTTCCGGCTGGAGTGATCCCTGTGGAAATCCCACCACTATAGCTTCCTCCTCCGCTTCCTCCCCCAGAACCGGAAGACATGGTTTGGTCTACAACCTTCAGGTTTAATGTCACAGTACAAGTATCCACACTGGTACCGTTGGTTGCAGAGATTGTCACCATCTCTGAAGACTTATACGGAAACGATAAAGCTTTTTTCACCCATTCCGTTTCCAGGTTGGTGGCCAAAACCGTTGTTCCATCCCCGGAGACTGCAAGAACTTCTGGTTTTGATGATGTATAGACCATCTTCTGGCTCTGTGGGTAAGTTATCGCTTGATTCTGCTTTTTTTCTGTACCAGACCACTGAAAGACAGGGTTAGCCTTTCTTCCTGTTTTTGTCAAAACCACATCATAGGTGACATGTTTCTCGGGAAACTCCACACACTCAGTCTGAAGGCTCAACGTCACTGGTATCTTGTCCGAAAACCCGTTGTCCTTTGCTGAAGCAGATACCCACACGGTCTTCGATGCCGTGTAGGGTGCTTTTTTAAAGGCCTCCTTTATCCACATGGCATTCCGATTGGGAATGATGGTTCCGTCCTGTTTTATCAAAAGCGCATCGGGATCTGATACGGACCAGACAATGCCTTTCTCATAAGGGTTATGGCTGTCATCTTCCTCACATTGGGGAACCAACGTACACGCCAATTGCACCTGGGAAAATCCGGTCTCCGTCATGGTCTTTGACTGGCTGTTTCCTTCTTTTTTAACAGATAGCGGATAAGTAACCTGCCTTCTATCAATGTGGACTGCTTCCGGACGGATGATGGTCTCATCTGATGTGACAAAGCGAACCGTCACATGGCAGGTTCCTGAGACAATCCCATTGGTCTGATCTTCCGAGGTAGCTGTTATAGTTTCCTCATATTGGGCAGAACCTGACAGTTTTACATAGGGGTCCTCTTTCCGTCTTTGATTATCCTCATTTATTACATTCTGAATCCAGGCTGGATTCCCCTTCCCCTCAGCGTCATACCGGATGCCTACGGACAGGTTTTCCCCATGCTCTCCGGAAGGAAATAAGGTAAGGATCTGTTGGCTCTCTTCATCCTTCCAGGCAACATTTTTAAAAAATGGCTGCTGAGGAGACAATTTCGCTGAAAGAATCACCGGTTCTGTGCAGAAGATTTCCTCTGTTGGATTTTTTCTGTCTCCGGTTAATTTCCGGATAACCGTGCAGACAATATTGCTTTTGTTTAGGCTCAATCCCTCCACTCTTCTGGTGGTCTGATCCAGAATTTGAAATGTAACCGTAACCCGGCAGTTTCCGTATACCGGACATTGGTCTACAGATGTCTCCGGATTGGTGGTGGCTGTCACCACCCCATCTTTTTCATAGATTGTTGGCTGAATGATCTCTTGATACTGGCTGTTTGCCTGTGTCTGAATTTCTCGATTTAAGATTGTCTGAATAAAAGAACCGGAAAGATTTGGAAGAATTCTCGCATCCTCTGTGGTATACCCGGCTGTCGCTGTCATCTGTATCAGATCCGGGTCATCCACCGACCATTTCATGGTACGGTCTGCTGTATCTCCGTAGCTGTTGTGCTCTCCATGGATGGCAATGGGCTGTACCTCCACAGACGAATCTGGTATCCCATTTAGATATCTGGCGATCAGGGTTCCCTCTCCATTTCTCACTTCTGTCTGTGTGTCTGGTTTTTTCCGGTCACCGCTTCGAGTGTGAATCACGGAAAGCCGGGTATCCTCCGGAGAGACAAGAAGCCGGGTGGTTACCTTCCGATACCGGACATTGATCTCGGTATCCCGGTCCGGCATAAGAAAGCTATAGCTTCCTCCCGCCACATAATTCATTGGAACCTGCTGCCCGTCCTGGTCAATGTAAGTAGGCGGTTCGACTCCCCCGTCTTCCGTTTCGTCCACGATCATCTGATATCGGTTTTCATTGGTATTTTTAGGAGCGGTAACTACAGTCACTGCAATCCCAGGTGCTACCGCTGCTCCGTGATCTTTATCAATGGTTCTATAATAAGACTGATTGCCATTGGGAAGGGCCGTCAAAAGCGCCACATCCGTATCATACGTTCCATTGGCATTTTTCGCATCGATTCTGGGTACTGACAGCAGATATCCGGTTACCGGCTCTCCCTGATATCCTGGTGCAAAGTGATCCAGGCGAAAGCGCAGATCCTTAGCCGCTCCCTGCGCAGTAAACTCATTGCCCAGTTTTCTGGTAATAATAGACCTGACTCCCTCTTCCAACTTCTCATAAAAATACAATTCCTTGTCCTTGACTTCAGTGATTCCGGACAAAATGGTATACCGGGTCTCGTTGTCAGTCCAGTAGCCAATCTGTGCTGATTTCGTGTATGAATTATCTCCGTCAATTTTGGATCCGAATACCTGTTTGGCTTTCCCTGCTGTGTTGGTAAACAGATAGGACAGGTTATTGCCTTTTTCCGTTCCATAAGTGAACGTGTCTCTGCTTTCCCTGGTTCCGACAAACGTACCCTCGCAGGCTGCGGCTCCGTTATTGGTTCTTGAAATATCTCCGGCAAATCGGGCTAAAACCAGGTTTCCGCTCTCATATTTTCCTACAATGCCTCCCACTGCTTTGGTTTTGTTTCCTCCTATGGTTCCGTCTACATAGGAATTGTAGATGTTGGTCCCATCCATGTTGCCGGCAATGCCTCCCACATATCCTTTCCCCTGAATGCGATCCGATGTGCCGTCCTGGGTGTATACCTGATTGTCCACCAAATCCGTCTTATGGGTCTCTCCTGTGATGCCTCCCACGCAACCATCCGCTGATTGAGAATTGATCACAATCCCGTCTGCCGTGCAGTTCTCCACTGTCACCCGGCTTCTTCCTCCATCGGTATAGCCGGCAATTCCCCCGGCATTTCCACTGTTTTTCTGACTGCTTTCCCCGTGAAGATACCCTGATACAGTGACATCTAAGATAACCGCATCTCCGCTGATGCTTCCGGATAAAACTGCTATCCTGTCTGCCCCGCAGATATCATCTGCCTCGATGGTTAAATGCTTCACACATCCACCCTGAATGCTTCCGAACAAGCCGACATTCCTCAGTTCCCTGGATGTATCCACAATTTTCAGGCCTCGTATGGTATTACCTCTTCCGTCAAAATTTCCTTTAAATCCATGGACCACCTCTTCTTTCATCTCCTCCTCATCCTGATACCAGCCAATAGGATTCCAGCTTCCATTGTTGATGGAGAGGCCTCCCAGGTCGATATCCTGCGTCAGTTCAATATACATCCCTTCATAGGAATTTCCATTGGCAACATCCTCGGACAAACCCATAAGCTGAGACAGGGTGCTGATCTGGTATGGAGCCTCTTCATCCCCATCTCCCGGAAAATGTGTCTCTCCTGCCCAATCTGTCCACAGATCGCCGGACTGAGGCCGATCCCTTAGAAATTGGCTTCTCTTCGCTATGGAGGCCGCCAGATTCTCTGGCGGTTGACCGGAAACATTACTTGGAGTCGCTATTTCCACCGGTTCCGGAAGTAGTGTTCTGTGTACAAAAGCGCTCTTCCTCTCCAATCGCCCACTGTCCTGCGCTGCGTTCACCGAGGCCAGGGACGGTATCATAAACTGCATCAGTATGACTCCGCATACAATCCATTTCCATTCTCTCATTTGCATTCTGATTCTTTTCATTTCTTTTGCTCCTTTTCTTTTATCCTTGCTGTGGCAGTGCCAATGCAGGCCGAACCCCGATGGAACTGGTTATCATCCACTCTTCTTTTTGCCGGGACAGCAAATGTTCTTCCTCGCTGTCGTCTGTTTCTTCGTTGGGCCTGCTCTTCTCTGGGCGTATGGTTCCGTCTGTCAAATCCACAATGTATACCTTACTCCCAAGGGATGCATCTCCTTCTCCCTCCGGGCTTCTAAGCCAATAGCCTTTCGAGAAGGCCCCTGTCTGGCTCTCCGGATTTTCCTTTCTCCCGCTTTCGGGCATTCCTCCAAAATTCCAGAGATATTCCTTGTATCTCAACGCCTCCTCCACAGACAAGATAAACAGTCTGTCTGTCATCTGTTGGCTTCCTATATGATAACTGTGAAGATTTTTCTCCTGAAGCTGGCTATAGCCGCCTGTCTCTGTCTGCCCTGTATAGCTTTGCTCCACTCCGATATGGACCCACAAGGCTCCTCCTACGCCTTCCTCCTGGGATTTCAGCCACTGGCGAATCTTTGAATACTTATAGTCATTGGAATCGCCAAAATACACAATGGGGCCAGGGCGGAAGGTATACCCATAGCTTCCGTCATCTTGTTTGCCGTACTCATAGGAAGAGCCCCAGTCTGCTGGTATCACGGCATCACACAAAAAAAGGGCAGCCGTCTGGCCAGATGTGCTACGGGTCTTATAATTCTGGTCGATACAGCGAAAGCAATATCTCTGTCCACCGATCTCCCTGATCACCGTATCTCCCAGGCTCCAATACTGTTTCTCCTCTCCTTCTTCTTTCGGATGATCCTGCTCTTCTTCCTTGTCTAATTTCCATTTCACGGCAAAGCGCATCTTGTAATGGGTAGCACCGCCTGTATCTTCCATCTCTTCTAAGGTATTGGAGTATTCCAGGGAATCTCCGTAGAAGCTTTCCAGCACAGTCCCTTCCGGCATGTAATTTCTCCCGGTTACATAGAATTCTCCTTCCCTCTTTCCCTCTCGCAGACATTGTCCGGCTTCCGACAAAATCTGCCTGTCATTTTCCAGACGGTTAGACACTGGCTCACCCATAGCGCCATAGGAAAGAAAGCAGATATGCCAAAGCATCTGCGCTGTCAAGACCACAACCTTCCAAGGTCTCCTGTTTTTTCTTTTTTTCAAATTTTTCTAGTCCTCCATGTCGCTTTGTAGAAATGCAAAAACTATTTGCCTGCGTCCAAAGGCATCACCTCAATCCTACTGCTGTTCTTGTTCATGCTTGATACTGTGATGAATCATCACTCAGGAATACAGAAATTCCGAATAACCGGCAAATCAGGATAATCTGCCGAACACACTATTAGTATACGGTTTCCCATGGGATCCGTCAAGAGATAAAATATAAAAAATTCAGGAAGTCAAAGATACTCCTGGCTCCCTGAACGTTTTCTTTCAACCATTGGATTTGATGGTTACATCCATCTGTCTATGCGGAATCTCAATCCCTGCATCGTCAAAGGCTGTTTTCACTGCCTCAGTCAATTCCCATTTTACATTCCAGTAACTCCCTGTCTCTACCCAGCCTCTGGCTCCGATTATAACAGAACTTTCTCCCAGCTGATCCACAAAAACAATCAGATCCTGGTCTTTTATGATCAAGGGATGGTTTTCAAACAATCCATATAAGATCTCCTTGGCCTTCTTTAAATCGGATTGATAACTGATACCAATCTTTAGCTCCAGTCTCCTCTTTGCCTGAGCTGTCACATTGGTCAGGCTGGTATTGGACAGTGTTCCGTTGGGGACAACCACCTGTTTATTGTCCATGGTGTTTAAGGTGGTGTAGACCAGGCCAATAGCTGATACCGTTCCTTCTTCCTGGCCACATAGGATATAATCGCCTATCTTAAACGGTTTCATCAGCAAGATGATCACCCCTCCGGCAAAGTTCCCCAACATGTTCTGCATGGACAAGCTGATCGCTAAACCAGCAGAACCCAAAAGAGCGATGATGGAAGCCGAACTGACCCCCAGCTTATCTGCTGCTATGAAGATGGAAAGTCCGCAGACCATTGCATACACCATAGACAGCAGGAACTTACTGAGGGAAACCTCCATCTCCATCCGCTTGAAGCTTCTTGCAATCATCTTCTGTACAATCTTGGCAATCCGAAAGCCGATAATCAGAATCAGCGCTGCCATCAAAATCCGATATCCCAGTCTCGTAAGTCCTGGTATCCAGCTTTTTAAGGTGTCCAGAACTACGTTTGGCCGAAGCTGCTCGAAATCCTGATATACCTCCTGGGCCAGTTCCAATGTCTCCCCGGTTACTTGGGTTTCACTCCACAATACCATCCTATCTACACAACCTCTTCCTTTTCTTTCTTATTCTTACTTTAAACTTCTATTCCTTTGCCCTGTCCTTTCTCGGCTTTTTTCTCCTGTATTCACGGTTGTTTCTTTTTTAACTGCTTTTGTCTTTATCGGCTTCTTCCCCTTACTTTCCTTTTCCTGTACTGGCTCTTCCTTTACAGGGGTACAGGTAAATATCTGCACACCCAAAGGTGCCAGGTCAATGATAATGGAAAAGTCCCTCTCATCACACTCTGCCCTCTTAGAAGTCTTTACTCTTGGGTTTCCAATACCGCTGCCGCCGAATGATGCGTCTTCACTGTTAAAGATCTCCTTATACTTTCCATGGAACGGCACACCTACCTGATACTGCTTGTGAGTAACCGGAGCAAAGTTGCAGGTTATCAGAAGAGTCTCCTCCGGTTTCTTTGTCTTTCTTAAAAATACCACGATGTTTTCCTGGCTGCTTGAACAGTTGATCCACTGGAATCCATCGGGATGGAAATCCTGCTCATACAGTGCCGGATGGGTACGGTACAGATGGTTCAGTGCCTTTACATATTCCTTCATCTGCCTGTGAATATCATATTCCAGAAGATTCCATGGCAGACTTTCATTTTCGTTCCATTCGGACATCTGGCCCATCTCCTGGCCCATGAACAACAGTTTCTTGCCCGGATGGGTCATCATATAGCCGTAGGCTGCCCGAAGGTTGGAGAATTTGGTTTCCTGGGTCTCTCCCGGCATCTTCCCGGCCATGGAAGCCTTGCCATGAACCACCTCATCATGAGAGAATACAAGAACAAAATCCTCGCTGTATGCATACAGCATACTAAAGGTCAGTTCCCCATAATGATGACACCGGAAATAAGGATCGTACTTCATGTATCCGATAAAATCGTTCATCCATCCCATGTTCCATTTATAATCAAATCCCAGTCCCCCGTCCTTCAAGTCCCCAGTAATCTGCGGCCATGCCGTAGATTCTTCTGCAATCAAAAGTGCTCCGTCCGCCTTCTTCTTAAAAACAGAATTCAGATGTTTCAAAAACTCTACCGCTTCCAGATTCTCATGGCCGCCGTAAATATTGGGAATCCACTCTCCTCCATTCTTCCCATAATCCAGATACAACATGGAAGCTACTGCATCCATACGAATCCCATCCGCATGGAATTTATCCACCCAGTAAAGGCAGTTGGCGATGAGGAAATTAGACACCTGAGGCCTTCCATAGTTATAAATCAGGGTTCCCCAATGAGGATGGGAGCCCTGCCTGGGATCTGCGTGTTCATATACGTGGGTTCCGTCAAAACATGCAAGTCCCACCAAATCTCTTGGAAAATGAGCTGGCACCCAGTCAAGAATCACGCCGATGCCTTTTTCATGCATGTAATTCATAAAATATTGAAAATCCTCTGGAGTTCCATATCGGATGGTGGGTGCTTAATATCCTGTCACCTGATATCACCAGGAGGCATCCAGTGGATGTTCCATAACCGGAAGAAGCTCGATATGGGTATTCTCCATCTCCTTTACATACTCCGCCAGTTTCTCCGCCAGTTCTCTGTAATTGTAAAACTCGCTGCCAGTAATCTCTTCTCCGTCCGAATCCACTTCAATTGGTTTTCGAATCCAGGACCCTAGATGAACCTCATAGACTGACATTGGCTTATCCTTGCCATAGTCCTTCTTACGATTCTCCATCCATTCCTGATCTTTCCAGGGATATCCATCTACATTCCATACAATGGAAGCATTATCCGGCCTTAATTCAGCATAGGTTCCATAAGGATCCGCTTTTAACATAGCATCTCCATTTGGTGCCTTTACTTCGTATTTATATACACATCCCACATCCAGGCCAGGAATGAACAGTTCAAAGACTCCATAATCCCCCAATTTTCTCATCTGATGGCGGCGGCCATCCCACATATTGAAATCACCCACCACACTGACACGCATGGCACAAGGAGCCCACACCGCAAAATAAACGCCCTTTACTCCCTGAACCTCTTTCACATGGGCACCTAATCTCTCATAGATATCATAACAGATCCCTGCCTCAAACTTCTTAAGTTCCTGCTCGTCTATCTGCGGAGCGAAGGCATAAGGATCCTCCCTCTCCTGAACCGTGCCATTATCATAGGTTACCACCAATGTATACTCTGCTATCCTTTTCCTGGGAATCAATACAGCAAAAAAGCCTGCCTCGTCTTCCCTTTCCATCTCATAAACTTTCCCAGAGGGCTTTAACTTTACCGAAACAGAGGCGGCTGTGGGAATAAATGCCTGAATCATAAGACCGTCTTCTGTCACATGGGCCCCCAGCATCCGATGGGGATTGCTTGATTCCGAATACACCAACTCCTCAATTCCCGCCCAATCCATCATGTCATATAGTTTTTTGTCCATGAAAATGCCCCCTTATTATCATAATCTTTAAGGATAGTTTAGCATTATATTTAGAAAATTGCAATGAAAAATCTGTTTTTTCATACAAAAAGCATCTGTTTCTTTTGGCTTACGCATAATTCAGGTTTTTCCACCAAAACACAAAACTCCTTCCTCCAAAACCAGTTCCCGATACCTTCCCCCCAACTCCCAAAGCCCTTCCGCCACAAGTCCTGCCATTTTCACAGCTCCTTCATAGCGCAGATGGGTATCATCCGCCAGCCCCTGTTCATACCGTGTTCCCGGAAATTCTCCCGGCTTTATATGCATAAAAAGGCACACCGTTTTTTCTTTCCCCTCCCTGGCTAAAAACCGTCTGGTCTTCTCTGTCATATCAATAAAGGGAACTTGTTCCTCCTGTGCCACCTGGCCCATGGCCTCTGGATATTGTCCATGAGTCCCGGTCTGAAAATTTCCTTGCTCATCAAATCGTCTCCGTTCAATGGGAGAAATCAAAACCGGCCAGGTTCCCCGGTTCCTTGCCGCCTGGATATAAGTCCGAAGGTTCTCCTGAAAGCTTCCGAAAGCTTCCGTATACCTGAGAGGGTCTTCTTTCTTTTCATCATTATGCCCAAACTGGATAAAAAAGAAATCCCCAGGCTTCAGTTCCCTCTCAATAGCTGCCAGCCTCCCCTCATCCATAAAGCTTTTTGTACTTCTGCCGTTTTCCGCCATGTCAAAAACCTGCACCTCCGGTTTCAGATATAATCCCAGCACCTGTCCGATTCCTGTCTGTGGGTAAGTATCCATCCGATTATATTTCACTGTAGAATCCCCTGCCCAGAATATCCGTACCATTTTCATCTTCCTCAGCTCCTTCTCTCTGTTCCTTCTGCCTTTTCACAAACCCCATCAAATTCATTGCCTAAAAATCCATTGACAAACCCATTGTAATCACAAAATCCTGGATTTCCGCTGTATTTCATATGCATCGTAATCTCCTGCCCCCGTATTCCTGCCTCTATCCACAATCCCCCTGGTTCCTCCCCCATCTGCTCCGCCCGCAGAACAAAACCATTCTTCCTTCCGGATACCACCGCCCAGGAAGGAAATTTTAAATCATCCTCCATAAAAAATAAGGAATCTTCCCCTGTCCCTCCTGAAGGCCCAAAAGGAATCTTCCAGCTTCCCCTTCGATTCTCATACTCCAGACATCCCTGTTCCCCCTGCCAGACAATATGTGCCCATTTCCACCCAGCAGCATTCTCCTGGCATCTGATATCCACCTTTCCTTCCCTTTGTCCGAAAATCCCATTCGACAAATCATCCGCCTGGCAGAAATCTCCCTCCACCTCCATGCCTCCTCCAGGATACATATTTTTATAAAAAGCGTCATAAATCCCCTGAACCCCGGCCATATCTCCCACAGTATAACCTGTTGTGACAAAGGTAAGCTCCTTTTCAGGAAAACAAAGAACCAGCTGTCCCCCCATTCCATACATGGCAAACCCATCATGCCTTGTAAGCCAGAATTGATATCCATATCCCTGCCGTTCATCCGCCGCAGGCTGAAGAACCGTCCCCGTCTGCCTCATAACCGCTTTCCTCATATAAGCCTCCGGCAGAAGCTGCCTCCCCTGAAACCTGCCGAAATGGCAGCACAAATCCCCTATTCTCGCCAAATCCCCTGTGGTGCACATCAGGCCCGAGCCTCCGTCAGACACCCCGTCCGGTGTTTTCAGAATATACGCCAAATCCGACATACCGATTTCCCCAAACGCCCTTTCCCGAAGATACGAAAGCAGCTCCCTGCCGCTTAACCGCTCCGCCAGCGCCGCAAGGACCACGCTGGCAGACGTGTCATAGGAAAATACGGTTCCCGGGCAATGGTCCGGCTCCGCCTGGAAAAAAGAGGCTGTCCAACCCTTGGTCTCCATCTGTTTGTATGCAGCTCTGCTGTGACAGGTTCTCATAGTAAGCAAATCCTCAATCCGGGTATCCCAAAGCCAGGGATGAACCGGGGCCGGAGGCAGATACTCCGGAAAATACCGGCAGATTCGGTCAGAAAGCCCCAGTTTTCCCTCCTCCTCCAGCATCCCTATGGCTATGGAAACCAGGCTTTTCGTCACCGAATACATCCGATGGAGCACCTGAGAATTATAGGGCCTCTGATACCATTCCCCCTGTATTTCCCCCTTCTCCATCAAAAGAAAACTGTGAAGATTCACATTCCGTTCCTCAATATCCCCTAAAAATCCCCTGATTTCCTTCTTCATAACCTTCTCCCTTATTTCCGAGAGTCCATCCAGTCCACTTCCACCGTGTCGTCACCATCTACCACATCCCCCCGGACATGCTCCACCCGTACCTGGCTCATGGCCAGCCCTTTCACAAACCGCAGATAAAATCCATGCCCCTTCATCGGCTCCATCTGCCCCATCATCGCCGGCTGCCCTCCTTCTCCCTCCGGATCCATGCAGACCGTAGTGTTGGAAATGGTAACCCTCTCAATGGGAGACTCCGGCAGTCCATAGAAAAATCCTGCTGCCGCCGATGCCCCATAGACCGTCACATTATTAATCAAAATATCCCGGACAGCCGGTGTGGTCTCATCCACCGGATAAGGAACCTTCTCCCACACATACCGCTCCTTCCCATTATGTCCGCAATAATAATACATATTAAAAGTAAACGGACACATCACCCGGTCCATAATAATATTCTGGAAAGACAGCCGCTCCATGCTGCCGCCCCTTCTCCGTCTCGTCTTCAACCGAATCCCCCGGTCCGTATCCTGGAAAACGCAGTTAGAGACCACCACATTTCTCACGCCGCCGCTCATCTCGCTTCCTATCACGATACCGCCGTGTCCGTGAACCATATTACAGTTGGTTATCACAATATTCTCACAGGGAACCAGCTGCTTCGTCTCCTCAGTCCCTGCCTTAATGGCAATACAGTCATCTCCCACATCAATCAGACAATCCGAAATGCGGACATTTCTGGAACCATCCGGGTCAATACCGTCCGTATTGGGAGAGTCCGCCGGATTCTTAATGGAAATACCATGAATCCGCACATCCTCACAGTACAAAGGATGCACCGTCCAGGCCGGAGAATTCACCAGCCGCACCCCTTCCAAAAGGACATGGCAGCACCTCTTAAAGCAGATAAGATACGGCCTGGCACACTCCATCCCCTTCCACTCCTTCCACCACCGCTTCCCCTGGCCGTCTATGATTCCCTGGCCGGTAACCGAAACATCCTCCGCATCAGAAGCATAGATACAAGGCATATACATCCTTCCCATAATCCCCTCAAACTCCTCTTCCACCACCTCATACAATCCGTGGTCATCCAGAAACCGAAGAACCGCCCCCTGTTCCAGATGGAGATTGATATGAGAAAACAGCTGAATAGAGCAGGTAAAATACTCTCCTGCCGGAACATATAAAGTCCCTCCCCCCTGTTTCCTAAGCCGTTCCACCCCGCACCGGAAGCTGTCCGTCCACCCCTTCTCCTCTGTTACCAATACTTCCAACTCCCTGATATTCATTCCCTGTATCATGCCCTTTCACTCCTTTTCCTTTCTAATACACTCCTATAGTCTCTTTGCACCTGATTTTGCGAGATGATTTTTTGTCAGACGTGTATAAATTTTTGAGGCATACCCAGAACCCACACTCCCATAAATTTAAGTGTCTATGACGGAACATCAGCCTCAAAAGCAGGTGTAAGAGAGATTCTCAATATGTTCAATACGTAAGGCAAAACTCTCCAATATACCCCATCCCTGTGCCATGTACATAAAAACCAGCCATAGCCCCGGTAAACCGCTTTCCCTTTTTCAGCCCCTCACTGCACAGATAACCAGTATCATTCAAAACAGCCGCCTCCGTCCATTCATCCCTCTGGTGAAGCCGGTAAAGACAAGTCCGTTTCAGAAAATCCGTCTCAATCCTAAGCCAAATCTCCTTTGTCTCCTCAGGAAGAAACCGGCTGCTCACATAACCATCCCCTGCAAACTCCTCCACCAGAATCCCCTGTCTTCCCTGGCGTCTTCCAATCCCAAACTTCAGATAACTATTCTCATCATAATAACACGTAAGCCCCATATCCTCCCCTTCCCCAAGAGAAGCCGCCTCAAGCCGCAGGCTCATAGAAAAAACAAACTCCTGCTGTCTCAAAAGCAATGTGCTTCCATGTCTCAACTGGAACAAATCCGTCCCATCCCCCTTAATCCAAAACCCATGTCCGTCCCTCCCAAAAAAAGGAGTATCCGTCCCCCTGGGCATACACCACTCTCCCCAGTCTCCCCATGCAGGAAGCTTTACAGGAACCATAAACATCTCCTCCCCTTTGTCCCCCCGCTGATTACAAGCTTCCATCTCCATTCCAGGCAGCTCCGCCCCATTCTCTTTGCCGTCCCATTCCGGACATCTCTGCAGAGAAGAAGGCCCTCCCAGACGATTCACCACCGGCCACCCGTCCTCCGTCCATGTAATAGGGTCAAGAGCCGTCTCCCTTCCCAGAATTCCATGCACCCCGTCCGGCATGCGCGTGCACAGATAAACCATATACCAGTCCCCCTGAGCCGTCATAACAGGCTTTCCATGCCCGGCACACTGCATCAGCGCCTGGTCATCCCACTGCCTGAGAATCGGATTATAAGGACAAGGCTCATAGACCCCCATCAGCTCCTTAGACCGTGCCACAGAAATCCTGTGATGCACCCCTGTCCCCCCTTCTGCCATAAACAGATAATAATACCCATCCTTATAAAGCAGATGAGGCCCCTCAGACGCCTTCTTCATATCCCCATACCACAAAAGCCGGGGCTTCGACAATATCCGCCTTCCGTCCCTGCTGATTTCAAAAATCCTTGCCCCCCGGTTCAAAAGCATATACCTTCTCCCATCCAAATCCGTAAAAATCGAAGGGTCGATTCCATCCTCCTCAAGAAACACCGGCTCACAGTAAGGCCCCTCCGGCCGTTCCGAAGAAGTCACCATCTGAAGCCGTTTCACCTTCCCCTCATCCCCCAGACGATAGGTAGCCGTTATATAAAACCGCCCCTCATCATAAGAAATATCCGGCGCCCAGTACCCTCTTCCCCCTTCCAGGCCATCCAGTCCTGCCCAGTCCGCTCTTGTGATAGCATAGCCAATGGTCTCCCAGTGAACCAGGTCTCTGGAATGGGATACAGGGATGCAAGGGAAAAACATAAAGGTAGAATTCACCATATAATAGTCCTCCCCCACCCGGACAACAGAAGGGTCCGGATACATGCCCCTCCGTACCGGATTATGGTACATCTTTCCATGGCAGCATCCCAATCGCTGTTCCAGATAGGTTTGTATCTCCTTCTGCCTCAGCTTTACCGCCCGGTCAAGAGGTGTCTCTCCATCCAGATTCCCATAGGTAATTGACATTCCTACCCGTTCTGTCAGATACTTTACCAACTCTAAATTTCCGGATTCCACACCATAGTGAAGGGCCTGATTCCCCTTTTCGTCCCTTAAATTTGGATTGACGATAGCATATTCCATAATATACTTCACCATTTCCAAATTTCCCAACCGAATCGCCTCATGGACTGCCCAGACCCCCTCCTCCGTCTTTGTGTCCAATGCCCTGATTTCCTTTTCCAGAAGTCCCTTTAACCCCTCCAAATCTTCGTTTCGTATTAAGTCAATAACCGTCATGCTTTCCCTCCCTTTAACTGGAAAAAGCTGCCCCCCGGCAGCTCCCTCCGAATATGTTACCGTTTACATACGATGTTTGTTAGTTAGTTAAAATTTTGTTGTTTGGGGAATCGCGAAAAGGCCGCCTGAAGAGGGAATCCTATTGTATTCTCCTGGGCACGCTCGCGCTACGTGAAGGTCTACGCTCCGCTTCGGTCGTTGCTAAACAAGTGCCACTGGCACTTAGCAACGCAGCGGTACGTAAGGCGCTAAAAGACAGCGCCTAAGTACCGGCGGTCTTCAAGTACCCTGGAGAATACAATAGGATTCCCTCTCCAGGCTACGTTGTCTCTGAACCAACGTAAGCTGCATAAAATTGGTTCACAGTCTTCCAAAAGGCCGAAAAAACTGTATCTACTCAAAAAACATCCCTCCGAATACAGAAAAATACCTTCAGCCTCATAGCTGTACCACCCCACCCAACTCATCAGCCAAGTAATTATACAATTAAGCAATAGACCAATGAATACACCAATACCACTTCACTAACATAACATTTCCTTGCCAGAGATAACGTAGCCCGGAGAGGGACTTATATTGTTTTCTCCAGGGTACTTGAAGACCGCCGGTACTTAGGCGCTGTCTTTTAGCGCCTTATGTACCGCTGCGCTCTTCACGTAGCGCGAGCGTGCCCGGGAGAAAACAATATAAGTCCCTCTCCGGGCGGCTCCTTACGCGACACACACAAATCTCTTACTGCGCGTTCATCTCCTCCAAAACCTTCCCAATATTATACATCTCCGACTCACTCTTATACCTTGCAAGCCCCTCTTCCACAGTCATATCCCCCATAATAATCTTAGCAACCACTTCCTCCTTCAAAGCCTGCAGATCCGCCTTCACCTTCGTCAGCGTTTCAGACACCGGAAGCACCTGTTTCTTCTTCCCATACTCATTAATAATCGCCAAAGAATCCGTCACCGGCTGAGCAATCTCCACCTTCTTATCCGTCAATTCCATAGGAGCAATCCCAAGCCAGGGAGTAATCCATGCCTTCTGCAGCGTCTCCTCCGGATTGGACAATGTAGGAAGCTGCTTAATATACTCCCCATCCTGCTCCCAGTGAAGCCCTTCCACGCCATTCTGGAACAGCACCTGTCCCTCCTTGCCATCATTCATATACTCCAGGAAATACTTAAACAAAGACTCCACCTGTTCCTGAGGCAGCCGCCCATTAATACAATAAATATTCGGTGTAGAAAACTCATACACAGCGCCCTCAATGGGAGGAATCGCCACAACCTCAGCCTCCGGCACATTCTGCTGCACACGCTCCAGAAGCGTCTTGCCCCACAATCCGCCCCAATAATTAAACACACCCACACTGCCGGCATACCACTGGTCACGGCAGTTAGAAGTGGTATTGGTAATCAATTCCGTATCCACAAGCCCCTCCGCATAAGCCGCCTGCAGATTGGTAAGAGCCTGAACCATGCCCTCCTCAGACATTCCATCCACCCATTTGCCATCCCGGACCACAAAATCCTGGGTAGCCCCAAGGAAGAACTCCGGCAGATTAATAGACAGCGTCGCCGCCCCCTTTCCAGGAGCCGTCACCGGAACCTTGCACTCTGGAATCTCATTCTTAAACCGCCGCAGCATCTCAATATACTCATCATACGTCTTGGGAATGTCCATCCCCAGCCGGTCCAGCCAGTCCTTCCTCACATACGTCACAGCACCCGACGGAATCTCCTGGGGAATCCCATAAATCCTTCCATTCAACGTAATAGACTCCCACATCTCCGGGTCCACCTTCCCATACAGCTCAGACCCCTTAATCAAATCCGTCAAATCCGCAATGGCATTCTGTTTGGCATACACCGCCAGGTTCTCCCCATTCAAATCAAACACATCCGGAACCGTATCCGAAGCAAACGAAAGCTCCAGCATCTGCTTATACTCATTATTGGAAATAATATTCAAATTCATCTTAATCCCAGTCAGACGCTCAAACTCCTCCGCCCACTGCGCCGTACCATTCTCCTCATTCAGCCCCGTATGTACCATCCACGTAATGCTGGCCGGCTTTCCAACCTCTCCCGAAGCCGATGCCTGCACATCCCCGGAAGCTCCCAGGGTCTGGCCTCCTGCCTGGGTCTCATTCTGCGCCTGGGTCTGCCCCCCCGTACCGCTTCCATCCCCCACACATCCAGACAAAAGCGAAACCGCCATAGCCGCCGTCAAAACCGCTGCCGCTGTCCTCTTAAATCTTCTCATAACAAACTCCTCCTTTATCATATAAACATTATCATCATTAACCCTTCACCGCTCCAAGAGTAATCCCCTTGGTAAAATACTTCTGCACAAACGGATAAATAATCAAAAACGGGAACACCACCACAATAACCACCGCACTCTTCAACATTTCCTGAGACATAGACAGCGTGGCCGCATTGCCCGAGATACCATCATTCAGAATCAAATCCCGTATCTTCACCTGGAAATTCTTCCAGTCCGGATTGGTAATATAAAGAATAAAATGCATGTACTCATTCCAGAACCCTACCGCAATAAACAATCCGATGGTAGCCAGCGCCGGCTTCGACAAAGGAAGCACCACCCGGAAAAACGTATCCATAGGCGTACACCCGTCCAGCTCCGCCGCCTCATACAAAGACTCCGGAATGGTGGCAAAAAAGCTCTTCATCAGAATCATATTGTAGGCACTCAGCCCACAGGGAATAATCACCGCAATCAGATTGTTCATCAGATGCAGATTCCGGATATTCAGATACGTAGGAATCATGCCCCCTGAAAACAACATGGTAAACAAGATAAAATTCGAACAGAACTTATGCCCCGGCATATTCTTCTGAATCAGCACATAGGCCCCCATGGTAGTCAGAAGAAGCCCCACAAACGTTCCCAGCACCGTGGTAAACACCGACACCAAAAACGGACGATAAAGCGTCTGATTGCTGAGAATCATCTTATACGCCATAAAATCCACTACCTTCGGCCACAGCCGAATGCCATACGCCGTAGGGTCCACCGAATCCACAAACACCTTCAAAAGCGGAATCACCATCACTGCCATCAGCAAAACCAGGAAAATATAGGTGACAATCAGAAACACCGCACGCCCTCTGTGCCCAGGCTTAAAAGAAATTTTCTCCCTCTCCGCTGAAGTCTCCATTATAACACCCCTTCCCCATTGATTTTCTCACTGGCCTTGTTGGCAATAAACACCAGCATAACCGACACCACTGATTTAAACAAACCAGCAGCCGTAGACAATCCATAATCTGCACTGGTAATACCCAGACGGTAGACAAATGTCTCCAGAACATCCGACACACCCAGAACCATAGAATTCTGCAGAACCCATACAGAATCAAACAGATTCAGCACCTTAGCCAGATTCAGGATAAACACCACCAGAATCGTCCCTGAAATTGCCGGCAGCGTAATAAAAAACACACGCTGGAGCCTGGAAGCCCCGTCAATCCTGGCCGCCTCATGCATCCCCTGGTCCACGCCGGCCAGAGCCGCAATAAACGTGATAGTCCCCCATCCGGTTTCCTTCCACCGGT
>JAETTS010000618.1 GCA_021769025.1 Enterocloster bolteae | reverse complement strand
CATCCGCAGCAGTGAGCAGCCTGGCCCTTGGGCCTTCTGCCTTTGAGGAGAAGTTAGCAGAAGCCACCATGAACCTGACCATGAAATACGTCATGAAATCCCAGAACCTGTTTTCTTCCCTTGACTATTCCCGCTTTTCTCCCCTGGAGGCAATGGCCCGGGAGAATGAATTCCGTGAAATCATCCAGGCCCTAAAATCCAATAACACAGTGAGCTTCGAGTCTGCCCGCTCCCTTCTTTTGGCGCGCATACAGGAATCCCCTGTACGGCAGGCAGGCCTTCTGGCCCTCTATCTGTCCTATCATATTGCTGCCTCCCTGGTCCACCAGCTGGAGGATACGGACTATGTATACAGCACCAGTCTTCTGGAAGAAATATCCGGCCTAAAGACCAGCCAGGAAGTGTGTATATGGACCGTAAATTTTCTCAGCGACATGAAACGCTACGTACAGTTCCACTATCAGTTCGATTTCCCGGACGAGATATCCCGGGCCATTAATTATATCGACAGCCACTACTATAAACCCGATCTGACGCTCTATGAAGTGGCATCGGAAGCAGGCTTCAGCGAAAAATATTTCAGCACGCTTTTCAGCCGCAAAATGGGTATGTCCTTTTCCAGCTATATGAAACATCTGCGCATACACCACGCCAAGACCATGCTAAAAGAAACCAGCATGAAGCTTAAGGAAATAAGCGAGGCAGTGGGCTACAACAGCGTGGAATACTTCGTGCGGGTATTTTCCGCCCAGGAGGGGGTGAGTCCATCCTCCTACCGGAAACAGAGCCGTACCATTGTACAGTGAATCGAACCTTTTTTCATTGTTTTCATCCATCAGAATTGTTACACTGAATCTGACAAAAGCAATCACAAAGGAGGAAGCTATGAGAAAGAAAAGATTTTTGTTAGGCGCAGTGGCTCTTACGGCTGCCCTGGCAGCTACGGGCTGCAGCAGCACCCCCAACGGTTCCCAGGCAGCGGACAGCGCAAAGAATCAGGCAGACACGGGTAAGGATTCCGGCAGTGCAGATTCCGGCAGCAGGGACTCCGGCAGTGAGGACACCAGCAAAGCCGCCGGGGCAGACAGGAACATCTCCTGTACCCTGACCCTGGCCACCTGGGACGTGGCGGCTGCCAAAACCTTTGAGGAACTGGACATGGAAGGACGGTTCCAGGAGCTCTATCCAAATGTGGAAATCGACATCGAAGAGTTCAATGCGGAACCGGAGTATTTTAATTCCATGAAAATCCGCTCCTCTGCATCTGAGCTTCCTGACCTTATGTTCCATAAATCCGACAGCATGAACCAGTACTCCGAGTACCTGGCAGACCTGACGGATACAGAAGCCAATAAAAATAACCAGATTGCCTCTGAGTATGCGGTGGACGGCAAGGTCCTGGGCATACCAGACCGCAAGGCAAGTGATTATGTGTATTACTGGACAGACATGTTTGATGAGGCAGGAGTTGAGGTTCCTGAAACCTGGGATGAGTTCGTGGAGGCCAGCGAAAAGCTCCAGGAACATTTCGGTCCCCAGGACCCTGACTTCGGCGCAATCTGCATGGGCGCAAAGGATGCATGGCCCACTTATCCCCTGATGGAGTATGGTCCTGCCGCACAGAGCGGAAACGGTTATTACTGGGA
>JAETTS010000617.1 GCA_021769025.1 Enterocloster bolteae | reverse complement strand
GGTACCAATGGAGATTAGATCCTCCACTCCCACGCTGGTATTGTCAAACTTTTTAGCAATGTACACCACCAGCCGAAGGTTATGTTCAATCCGTTCTGATTTTGCTTCTTTTTCTTCCTCCGTACCCAGCATGCTGATCATTCGGTTCTCTTCCTCATTATTAAGAGGCGGGGGAAGTATGTCCGCTCCTCCGATATAATGTACCTCTCCTTCCCGCTGAAACAACATGGTCTTAAAGCTGGGTACGGTTTTGAACTGAAAACGATTGGGTATGGATACTTTGATTACCATCGGTGATTCCTCCTTTTTGTCCTTCTACTTTCCGCCTGCTGCCACATTCAATCCAATGTTTCCCGATGAAGCAGCACATCATAATTCCCGTCTCTGGTTATCTGAAACGGCGCTCTGGCAATCAAAGGCTTTTCCAGGACCCAGGTTTTACCCATCTCTCCCTCAACCTCCATTCGGTCAATCTCCACTGCTTCCATGATCCCCAAAGGATTCCCTATGGTTCGGAAAGGAACGGAAATTAAGGCCGCCCCAGGCCGTTTTAATGTTTTCCAAAGATGTTCCGAGACAATATGAACCGGCCGTCTCTGAAACCGCTCATAAAGGCAGTTTCCCGTATCCAGATATCCTGTGGCCCATAGATCATGTTCCCCCGCCTGAAAACGCACCCGATACAGCTGTTGCCTCTCTTTTTTTGCCTCCATTGCTGTCAGCCATAGAAATCGGAATGCAAACCAGGCACCCCCGGCAAAAAAAAGCCAGATGATAATCGGCATCCCCTTCTTTGCCAGGCCGCTTTTTGCCATATGCTCATACAGCGCCTCCATAATCCCGCCTATGCAGAACGCCTCCAGGAAAAACACAAGAACCTCTTTCACAAACTCTCTGATAGTTCCTGGTCGAAATGCAATCCACACCATAAGCCCTCCCGGAGCCAGGATCCCCATAATCCACAAAAGAATCCCTGGCAGATACCAAAGCCACACAGCCAGGCATGCCGCCAGGGCCCCAAGAAATCCTGCCGCCGCCAGGCGGGGCCATCGGATAGGAAGCTTCAACACTTTCCCCAGAAGCAGAAGCAAAAGCACATCCATCGAACCATTCACAAGAAAAAACACATCTATGTACCACTCAACCACAAGACACCCTGCCTCCTGTCTCACAGGGTACATTATAGAGAACTTTGCGTTCAGATTTTGTCAAACGGGGAGAGGGAAATACGTTTTTTCATCGTAAAAATCCAGCATATATTGACACATTTTGAACCTTCAAGATCCAATCCCCAAGATTCCCCCAATTTTCTCGTCGCTATGTGCTGTGTTGAAACTTGGCGCTACATTAAAATCATGTTGTCTTCTCCCTGGATCCTTTGCAAACAAAAAAAGCGCGAGAAGCAAAAATCCTCTCGCGCAAACCTTTTATCCTACTATCTATCTTACCTCTTATTCTTAAGGAAATCTGGAATCGTAATGTCCTTCACATTGGCGTTGGACCGATACCCCTGGGAATTCCCTGTAGTCCCGCTTCCCATCCCGCCAGACATCCGGTTATTCATCCCGTTGTTCATTCCACTGCCAGGCATTCCACCACCATTCATCCCGTTCATACCCATTCCGCCGCCCATGTTCCCGTTCTCGGCAGA
>JAETTS010000005.1 GCA_021769025.1 Enterocloster bolteae | reverse complement strand
GAACTGTTCATAGGTAAGGAGATTTTCCTCTGTCATATCATAGGACTGAATGGCCGGGTAATGATCCATGACACGTCTCACAAATTGGCATGCCGTATACCGGACTGCATTCATCAACATGATATCAAGCTTGTCCGATTTGACTCCCATTAACTTGCCCACTGTGTTGATCAGAATACTGTCCTCAAACACCAGGAGAATCTCCCACTTTTTATCATCTTGCTCCCTGCTGTAAACCAGGCGGTAATAGACCCCCTTGCCAAATTTCTCTCCGCCATAGGCACTGCTGATTACTTGCGCCTTTAACTGGAACATATTCTTTAGCAGTTTTAAGATCACCGCTTCCATGGCGGCAAGCTCTTCCTCCGGCAAAAGATCAACCCACTTGCTGCTCTTCTCTCCTGCAATTGCCATATCCTCCGTCAAGGTATGGCCAATCAGCCATCCGGCGCATACAGCCAGAAAATGCTCAACCGCAGACGGAGAATAATCTTCCCGCTTTAATTCGTTTTCCAATGCCGGAAGGGTATTCTCCCTGAATTCCTTATGTAAGCGCTTATGCATACTGATCTCCTCATAGCCGATCAGTTCCATATACTTCTCTTCATCCTCAAAATGCTTCAGCGCATGTGACTTAAAATATTTAATCCCTTCCTGACATGCCTGTCTGCTTTTTGTCTCTTCCCCTCCCAGGGTGAAAAGTTTACTGATAATCTGAAAAAGTTTTTGGTGTTCATCATCAATGATCTTGATCCCTAAATTAAACTCATTCTTCCATACCAGCTGGTTATCCATACATAAAAGCCTCCTTTTTCGTGTTATGTTTTAAAGCAATATTTGCTCATGCTAATACACAGCAGTCTGGACAAACCAAACTGCCGTAAAAGTACCTCTTTCTTCTGAGAGTAATTATACAATAGAGGTAGGAAAAAAGCAATTGAAAAAGGCATGGTTCGTCCATCTGGTTGACAAAAAGAAAAGAACTGCCATAGCGCAATCGCCCACAGCAATTCTTTCCTTCCACATATCCTTCCGGCCAAACAATTACTTAAACAGCCCTTTCTTCTTCTTTCCGCCTTCTTCCGGCTCATCTTTGGAGATCTTTCCGGTCATCAGTTCGTCAAACCGGCGCAGAGCCTGCCTCTGCTCCTCATTCATCCGTTCTGGTACCTGAACCACCAGGGTCACATAGTGGTCGCCTCGGACGTTCTTATTCCTCAGTGACGGAACGCCTTTCCCCTTTAGCCGTACTCTGGTATCTGTCTGCGTCCCTGCCTTCACCTCATATTCCACCTGTCCATCCACTGTCTTAATGATAATTGGGCCTCCCAAGGCTGCTCTTGCAAAGGAAATCGGCACGGTGGAATAGATATTCATCTCTTTTCGGATAAAAATCGGATGCTTGGATACGACAGCTTCCACCAGCAAGTCCCCTCGCTCGCCACCATTGCTTCCTGGCTCGCCGGCTCCTGCCATACGTACGCTCTGACCATCGTCAATACCAGCAGGTATGGTTACCTTCAGTTTCTTCCTTCTGGTAATATAACCGGTTCCGCGGCAATCCGGACACTTCTCCTTGATAATCTGCCCTGTTCCGCCACAGTCCGGACAGCCCTGGACATTCTGAACCGTTCCGAACATGGTCTGCTGGGTGTACATGATCTTGCCCTTGCCGTTACATTTGGAACACGTCTCCTTGGAAGTGCCTGCTTTGGCCCCGCTTCCGTGGCAGGAAGCACACTCTTCCTTATAATTAATCTCAATCTCTTTCTCGCATCCAAAGATCGCGTCCTCAAAGCTTAGACGGACACTGGTCTGCACATTGGCCCCCCGCATGGGGCCATTGTACCGGGAACTGCTTCTGGAACTTCTTCCTCCGAAGAAATCTCCAAAGATATCACCAAAAATATCACCCATGTCGGCTCCGTCAAAGCCGCCGAAACCGCCGAAGCCTCCAAAGCCACCTCCGCCTGCGCCACCGTCAAAAGCAGCATGGCCAAACTGGTCATACTGTCTTCTCTTTTCCGGATCACTCAATACAGCATAAGCTTCCGAGGCCTCCTTGAACTTTTTTTCTGCTTCCACATCTCCTGGGTTCGCATCCGGATGATATTTCTTTGCCAAAGACCTGTAGGCCTTCTTCAGGGCGGCGTCATCCGCCGTCTTGGGAACCCCCAGGACTTCATAGTAATCTCTCTTGCTTTCTGCCATTTCGGTCTACCTTTCCTAAGTTATAGCAGCCCCTTTGGTCACCGGTCGTCCGGATCTCTTCGCAGCTGCTACTTTATGCGCCACAAGGGGCTGCCGCAAAATGAAATCTTGTGACAGAAAAAACATTCATCTTGCACCAGTCCCCATATAAGCTGTGTCTGTTTATACTTCCTTAAAATCTCCATCGATCACATCATCATCCGGCTGCTGGCTTGCACCGCCGCTCATATCCGGGCCTGCGCCTGCGGCTCCTGCCCCCTGCGCTGCCTCATATACTTTTGCGAACAATGCCTGAGCGCTTGCCATCAGCTTCTCTTTTCCAGCCTTGATATCCTGTACCTGGGCATCGGTCATCTCCTCTACCGGGGAACGGTTGATGGCTTCCTTCAGTGCATTTAAGTCTGCTTCCACCGCTGCCTTGTCATTGGCACTGATCTTGTCGCCTACTTCTTCCAGAGCCTTCTCCGTCTGGAATACCATGGAGTCTGCTTCATTTCTTGCATCAATGGCTTCTTTGCGCTTCTTGTCCTGAGCCTCATACTCAGCCGCCTCTTTCACAGCCTTCTCAATATCCGAATCAGACATGTTGGAGCCGGAAGTAATGGTGATATGCTGCTCTTTGCCGGTACCTAAATCTTTGGCAGATACATTTACAATACCGTTGGCATCAATATCAAAGGTAACCTCAATCTGGGGAACACCTCTTCTTGCTGGCGGAATTCCATCCAGCCGGAACTGTCCCAAGGTCTTATTGTCTCTTGCAAACTGTCTCTCACCCTGTACCACATGGATATCCACGGCAGTCTGATTGTCTGCTGCAGTGGAGAAGATCTGACTCTTCTTGGTAGGGATAGTCGTATTTCTCTCAATCAGTCTGGTAGCAACACCGCCCATGGTCTCAATAGACAGAGACAACGGAGTAACATCCAGAAGAAGGATATCGCCTGCACCGGCATCGCCTGCCAGCTTACCGCCCTGGATGGCAGCACCGATGGCTACACACTCATCCGGATTCAGAGTCTTGGACGGCTCATGGCCGGTTAACTGTTTTACTTTGTCCTGAGCAGCAATCATACGGGTAGAACCACCTACCAGAAGTACTTTCCCCAGTTCAGAAGCCGTGATTCCTGCATCCTTTAATGCATTCTGCACCGGAATTGCTGTCTTCTCAACCAGATCGTGAGTCAGCTCGTCAAATTTTGCACGAGTCAGGTTCATATCCAGATGCTTCGGCCCCTCGGTGGTTGCCGTAATAAATGGCAGGTTGATATTGGTGGTAGTGGCAGTGGAAAGTTCCTTTTTCGCCTTCTCTGCGGCTTCCTTCAGTCTCTGCAAAGCCATCTTATCACCGGATAAGTCCACACCTTCTGCTTTCTTAAACTCATCAATCATCCATTGAGTGATCCGATTGTCAAAGTCATCGCCGCCTAAGCGGGTATCGCCGTTGGTGGAGAGAACCTCGATGACACCGTCACCGATCTCAATGATAGAGACATCGAAGGTACCGCCGCCTAAATCGTATACCATGATCTTCTGCTCTTTCTCATTGTCCAGACCATAAGCCAGCGCTGCCGCTGTCGGCTCATTGATGATACGCTTTACTTCCAGGCCTGCGATCTTTCCTGCGTCCTTGGTCGCCTGACGCTGGGCATCATTGAAGTAAGCAGGAACGGTGATCACCGCCTCTGTAACCGTCTCGCCCAGATAGCTCTCCGCATCCGCCTTCAACTTCTGAAGGATCATTGCAGAAATCTCCTGAGGAGTATATTTCTTTCCGTCAATATCCACCTTGTAATCCGTACCCATATGCCTCTTGATCGAGGAAATGGTCTTATCCGCATTGGTTACTGCCTGACGCTTTGCAGGCTCGCCTACCAATCGCTCACCAGTTTTTGTAAAAGCCACAACAGACGGAGTTGTACGAACGCCTTCTGCATTGGCGATAACAGTTGGCTTACCACCTTCCATGACAGCCACGCAACTGTTGGTTGTACCTAAGTCAATACCAATAATCTTTCCCATCGTTTTTTCCTCCTATATTTAGATAGAACTTAGAAATCTTGCAGTGAAATCCTTAATTTGCCACTTGTACCATGCTATGCCTTACAACGCTGTCGCGGTACATATACCCCTTTTGAAGTTCCACAGCTACCACATTCTCTCCCAGATTCTCATCCTCAATGTGCATCACCGCATTGTGGAAGTTGGGATCAAAGGGCTGGCCTGCCGCCTGGATTGGCTTCACGCCAGCTTCCTCCAGGTTCTTCAAAAGCTGCTTATATATCATCTCCATACCCTCGGCAAAGGCACTGCCCTTCGCATCCTCCGGCACGGAGGCTAAGCCTCGTTCAAAATTGTCGATCACCGGCAGGATTCTCTCTATGATATCCTTCGCGCCGATCTCAAACATAGCGGACTTTTCTTTTTCCGTCCGCTTCCTAAAATTATCAAATTCCGCCATAGTTCTGCGGACTCTGTCATTCACTTCCTCAATCTGGGCATCCTTGGGATCCTTCTTCTCTTTCTTCTTGCCGAAAAAACCTCTCTTTTCCGTGCCGGAGGCGTCTTCTTTTTTGCCATCCTCCCTGGCATCACCGGTCTGATCTTTTACTTCGGCATGTTCTGTATCAGCTGTCTCTTCCTCTTGGAAGCCTTCCTGGCCTTCTGCCTTGCTATCCTTGGGCTGTCCGTTTACCGATTCTTTAAAACCGTCTGCGCCGCCTTCTTTTATGTCCTTGGCATCTATATTCTGGTTTTCCTGTGCGGCTTCATTGACAAGTTCTTCTGCCTCTTCCATCACACGTTCTTTCCTGTTTTCTTCACTCACTGCTCTCTCTACCTTTCTTCATTTTTAAAGGTGGCATCCAGCTGCGTCATCAGCGTCCGCAGGGTGTTCAGCACCTTTTTGTAATCCATCCGCTTAGGGCCTATGATTCCGATGGTTCCCCGGATTCCCTCACCTAACTCATAGTTGGCTGTCACCACACTGCAGTCTCTCATCGCCTTAACCGGCGACTCCTCTCCGATGTATACCTGGATTCCGTTCTCGCTTTCCGTCTCATTCACTCCGTTGACCAGTTCCTGCAACGTCTCCGTATGCTCCAGCGTGCTTAACAGTTCGCTGGCTTTCTGGTTATCGCTTAACTCCGGATACTTGAAAATGTTGGTGGCACCGCTGGTATAGATCTGCAGGTCATCTTCATCTGCCTTGATCGCTTCTGCCACCTCATTCAGCACCAAATCCACTACCTGGCTGTGTGTCCCGGCCTGCTGCTTCATCTTACTGATCACATTTAAGTTAATCTCCTCTATGGTCAGACCATTGAGATTGCTGTTGAGCAGAATATTCAGGTTCAGAAGCTCGTCATCCTGGATATCCTCCTGGATCTTCACAATAGAATTCTTGATCAGATTGCCTTCCACCACCGTTACGATCAAAAGCTTTCCCATATCAACTTTGGACAGCTGGATGAATTTCAATTTGTTCCGGTGATACTGAGGTCCGCTGATCAGAGCCGCATAATTGGTGTCATGGGCCAGAAGCTTCGCCAGCTTTTTCAACACCAGCTCCACCCGGTCCACCCGTTTTATCATCAGCTCCTGCATCTCTGTTACTTCCTGCTCCTTCTCCTGCATGATCTGGTCTACGTAAAAGCGGTAGCCCTTATCAGAAGGAATCCTGCCAGCAGAAGTATGGGGCTGTACAATATACCCCATCTCCTCCAGATCAGACATCTCATTGCGAATGGTGGCGGAACTCCACTTGGAATCGATATATTTGGAAATCGTTCTGGAACCTACTGGCTCCCCGGTATCCATATAATTCTTAATGATGGCTTTTAAAATCGTCACCTTTCGCTCATCCAGTTCCATTCCGCCCATCCTTTCTGTCTGTTTGGCTTGTTAGCACTCATTTGTATTGAGTGCTAATTTCTATATCCTAATATAGTCCCTTCCCTATCGTTTGTCAATCTTTTTTTGAAAAAATTTTCGTTTCTAAAACATTCCCAAAACTCCCTGATTTGGAAAATCCTTACCTTTTATGTATATATTACATTTATATTACATATATTTATAGTGTGTTAAATAGTAACGGTTCAAGGTTATCTGAACCGTTACACAAAGTGTCAGTAACTGGAGATTGCAGCCTTGCCAGACTGGCAGAACAAATCAGAAAGGAAGATATATCATGAATATGAAAAAAATCACTGCTGTCATGATAGCAGTTTCACTAATGATGATTTTAGGGACAAGCCTTGCATCCGCCTCTTCTGTAAGAGGCTATATGGACGGCGGTTCCGGTAATTATGTATACGGTTGGGCCTGGGACAGCTCAAATCCGGACTCATCTGTCTCTGTACAGATTATCGTTAAAAAGGCTTCAGATAACTCTGTGGTTCTGGAAAAGACCGTTATGGCAGACCAATACCGGGAAGATCTTCAGAATAATGCCATCGGAAATGGGTTCCACGGGTTTCATGTATTCATTGACTGGAGTTCTTTCGAACAGACAGACTATGTCATCGAAGCGTTCGGCGAAGGCACTCCCCTCCACGGTTTTGTATATTATAAGGAAGGAACCTATCGTCTGGCTTCCGACCATGAGGTTGCTGTCTCCGGTTTATCAAACAACCGGATAACGTCCTTAGGTACCTACAAGACTACTGCCTACTGCCCCTGCCGCATCTGCTGCTCCGGGTGGGGAAGGCGGACAAGCACCGGCGCGGTGCCCCGTTCTGGCCACACCATAGCCGTGGATCCCAGAGTCATCCCTTATGGAAGCAAAGTCCTGATCAACGGAGTCGTCTATACGGCGGAAGACTGCGGAAGCGGTGTAAAAGGAAAACACATTGACATCTTTTTCGACTCCCACAAGGAAGCCAAACATTATGGGGTGAGAAATGTGGAAGCATATCTGGTAGAATAAGCTTCCTTATAAAAAAGAATCCTTCTCCGCCTGCGGCGGGTGGCTTAAACGACATGATTCCTTTCCGCCGCAGTGCGATCCTCAGGTCACTTTTTTATATCATAGAACGCACTTTCCTATGATATAAAAAGAGCTCCTGTCATCTTGTTCCGGGCCAGCCAGCACATGGTGCCCGTACGGCAATGACAAAGAGCCTCTCTCATTCGTCTCAAACCTTAGTCTGCAAACAGCACAATCTTCTCCACACAGTCTTCGGAATCCAACCACAGAAGGCATTTAGAGTGTTCCCCAATGTCCTCCAGCATTACAATATTCCTGGTTAAATACGGCGAGATCTGAACTTCCTCGGTCAGAATATAGGAATTGCCGTCTACGGTCTTAATTACTTTCCCTTCCTCTGTCTCCTCAACCGCTCCAGCAGAAACCACGAACTGAGCAGCCTGAGAATCCTCCGGAATATTAACAATCACCATATGAGGCGTTGTCTGAGGCGGAAGGGACATGGTCATGGCCGGCCCCAGATATGCCTCAAATTTCCCCAGCAAAATCTCATCGCCAGATACTGGTAAACCAGTGGTACTGTCAATGATATACGTGGCCTCCGGATCAATATTGAACACAATTTCTCCTTCTGAAGACGCTCCGGACTGATTATCCACCGTAATGGTAGATTCTGTGACCTCTGTAATGGTTCCCCATATTTTCACCAGTTCGGTCTCCTCTTTGGTATCTCCAAGATTACCTTCCGCTTCTCCTGCTGCCTCTGAGGTATCCTTACTCTCTTCCTCTGTGCCTTCTGTCTCCTGTGCATCTGTACTCTCCGTCTCCGTCTGGCTCTCTACTACAGAAGGTACCGTCTCTGCATTCCCTTCCTTCGAGCAGCCAGTGGTAACCATAAGCGCCGCAGAAATTGCTACCGTCAGTACAATCATTCTCTTTTTCATAATATAATCTCCTCTCTCAATGGTATTGTCACTATGCCATTTTATGAAAGGGAACCTTACGTATGTTTCTAAAAAGCCCCGCCTTCATGGCATCCGTATGAGAACAGCCTCATTATATCTGAATTTACAAACATTTACCATTAAAAGAATCTAAACTCTTCTTACAAATTTCTCACATTCTTCTTTTATTCTTTCTAATTTATTAATACTTCTTTGTGATATCCAGGACTTCCTCCCCGCTTCACAGCAGAAACTCACTGAGCACATAATTGCTGATATCAATCCCAAAATCACTGAGCCTCACATAAGGGTTATCTACCACAATCAAGTGATTGGCCTCCAGCTTCTTCAGCACATCCCCGTACACGTTCCACATATTCTGATCAAATCGTCTTAAAAACTCGCTGCCGGACACTCCTCTCATCAGACGCAGTCCCAGAAACATAAACTCCTCCATCTTATCCTTGTCTGTCAGCTCTGCCTGATCCTTATGGAGCCTTTCATTGACATCCTCATCTTCCATACCGATTCTGCGGTATCTGTCCAGATTCGATTCATTGCGGAACCGGCATCCGCCAAAATAGGAGGAAGCTCCCAGGCCCAGGCCCAGATACTCTATTCCAGTCCAGTAGCCTATGTTGTGGCGGCACTCCTTTCCGGGCCTTGCATAATTGGAGATCTCATACCGCTCATATCCCTGCTCTCTCAAAAACGCCTTGGTCATGTAGTACATTTCCCGTTCCGCCTCCTCGCCGGGAAGAAGACCTGGCTTTCCATGATACTTCTTATAAAATGGCGTTCCCTCTTCAATGATCAAACTGTAGGCGGAAATATGTTCTGGTTTTAACATTGCCACTTTTTTCAGCGTGGATTTCCATGAGGCAAGGGTCTGTCCCGGAAGGGCAGACATCAGATCCACGCTTACATTGGAAAAACCGGCCAGCCGGACTCTCTGATACGTCTTCAGGAACTCATCATACGTATGGATACGTCCAAGGTTCCTAAGTTCCTCGTCGTTGGCAGATTGAAGGCCGATGCTGATGCGGTTGATCCCACAGGCCCGGTACGTATCCAACTTTTCTTTGGTAACGGTTCCTGGATTGATCTCTATGGTGATCTCTGCCTCCGGATCCACAGAAAAGCTTTTTCTCACCGCCTCCATGACAGCCTGAAGCTCCACAGATCTTAGGATAGACGGGGTTCCTCCTCCGATAAACACTGTAGACACCCCATATCCCCGGCAATCTCTACCCTGGCGGCCGATCTCCTTGGTCAGCTGCTCCACATATCCATGGATCACCATCTCACTGGCAGGCCCGGACAAAAAATCACAGTAATCGCATTTTTTTGCACAAAATGGAATGTGGATATATAACTCTAATGGTTTTCTCACAGTTATTCCTCATCTAGTTTCAAAACACTCATAAACGCTTTCTGCGGAATCTCCACGCTGCCTACCTGGCGCATCCGCTTCTTGCCTTCCTTTTGCTTCTCCAAAAGCTTCTTCTTACGGGTTATATCGCCGCCGTAGCATTTGGCCAAAACATCCTTCCTCATAGCCTTTACGGTCTCCCTGGCGATGATTTTGCCTCCCACCGCTGCCTGGATGGGGATCTCAAACAGATGTCTGGGAATCTCATCCTTTAGCTTCTCACACATTTTCCTGCCTCTCTCATAGGCGGAATCTTTGTGGACAATGAAGGAGAGGGCATCCACCTCTTCCCGGTTGATCAGGATATCCAACTTCACCATCTCCGACTGCTGATATCCTTTTAACTCATAGTCAAAGGAAGCATATCCTCTTGACCTGGACTTTAGGGCATCGAAAAAATCATAGATGATCTCATTGAGGGGCAGTTCATACCGAAGCAGCGCCCGGGTGGCCTCCATATATTCCATTCCCAGATAGACTCCTCTCCGCTCCTGGCACAGTGTCATGATGGCCCCCACAAACTCTGTGGTTACCATGATCTCCGCGCTCACGATAGGCTCCTCCATAAAATCAATCTCCGACGGATCCGGAAGGTTGGAAGGATTGGTTAACTCAATCATATCCCCGTTTTTCTTGTGGACACGGTACACAACTCCTGGAGCCGTGGTAACCAGATCCAGGTTATACTCTCTCTCCAGACGTTCCTGAATGATCTCCAGATGTAAAAGCCCAAGAAAGCCGCACCGAAAGCCGAATCCCAATGCAATGGAAGTCTCCGGCTCAAAAAACAGGGACGCATCGTTTAGCTGAAGCTTCTCCAGCGCCTCCCTCAGATCATTATACTTCGCACCGTCTGCCGGATACAAACCGCAGTACACCATGGAGGTAACCTTCTTGTATCCTGGAAGAGGCTCCTTGCACGGATCATTCTTATCTGTGATAGTGTCCCCCACCGCTGTATCCTTCACGTTCTTGATGCTGGCAGTAAGATATCCCACCATTCCAGCGGACAATTCCTCGCATGGAATAAACTGGCCGGCGCCAAAATATCCTACCTCCACCACCTCTTCTTCCGCCCCTGTAGCCATCATACGGATCACGGTTCCCTTTTTCACGGTTCCCTCCTTGATGCGGCAGAACACGATGACCCCTTTATAGGAGTCATACAAGGAGTCGAAGATAAGCGCCTTGAGGGGAGCCTGGGGGCTTCCTCCGGGAGCTGGGATCTTCTCCACGATCGCTTCCAGTACCTCCTCCACATTAAACCCTGTCTTGGCGGAAATCCTGGGTGCATCATGGGCCTCCAGCCCGATCACATCCTCAATCTCAGCTGCTACCCTGTCCGGCTCCGCACTGGCAAGGTCGATCTTGTTGATAACTGGAAATACATCCAGGTCATGATCCAGAGCCAGATACACGTTGGCCAGGGTCTGTGCCTCGATCCCCTGAGCAGCATCCACCACCAGGATCGCTCCGTCACAGGCTGCCAGGCTTCTGGACACTTCATAGTTAAAATCCACATGCCCTGGAGTGTCAATCAGATTGAAAATGTACTCCTGTCCGTCTCTTGCCTTGTACACGGTACGAACCGTCTGGGCCTTTATGGTGATCCCTCTCTCCCTCTCCAAATCCATGTTGTCCAGAACCTGAGACTGCATCTCACGGCTGGTCAAGAGTCCTGTCATCTCTATAATCCGGTCTGCAAGCGTTGATTTCCCGTGGTCAATATGAGCAATGATACAAAAATTTCGAATTTTGCTTTGGTCAACAACTGCCATGTGTTATCCTTTCTTTTGCGTCCTTTTTATTATCCTTAAGAATATACCATTTTTTTCCCTGCCTTGCAACCATCCCTTTTGAATAAATCCTATGGGAAATACGTATCACCTGTAACCGTTCAGATACCCCTTGAGCGGTTCCTATCCCTCTCCGCTCAACACCATATCCAGAATCTCCGCCAAAGGTTCCATTGCATTTCTCGCCTCCTCGTATGTATTGGTCTGCGCTCCCACCTCAATCAGTGCAGATCTGGGCCGCAGATGCAGGTTATAGCGAAGCCCCTTCAGATAGATCTTCCTGGTAAGCCCCGGATAATAGGCTGCTGCGTCCAGCTGCATCTGCAGGCTAAACGCCAGGTTCTCCTGCTTATAAGGATTCTGCAGATATTCGATGGGCCCATCGGGAGTCTGGCTCATCCCATTGAAAAACATAATCGGCGCTGTCGCCTTTCCATTTACTTCCGAAACCATATGCAGGTCTTCTCTCACACCATCCCGATGTATATCCAGGATCACCTGGATGGAAGGATGATTCTGAAGGATCCCGGTTATGCTTTCCAGGGCATAGTTGTATGCATGGTTCCTGTCCAATTGCCCGTTTATCAGATCATACTGCCCTGTATCATGGATCACCTGATACCCTTTCTGCTCCAGAAGCTCTGTCAGATAGTCTCCCACTCCCACGATGGTTGCATCTGTTTTCTCAGGCCCGTAATCTGCGTAAGTCTCCTGGGAATGGGTATGGTAAATGAGAATCTGAGGCTGCGACGGATCCTTCTCAAGGGAAAAATCCATGCCCAAAAGCGTTTTTGCATCCATCTCTTCCCGGCTGGCAGTGGTTGAGGAATGGACACTGTAAAAACGCTGCATCAGAAAATCATAATCTGCCAGCTGCTCCAGAACATACCGGGTTCCTTCCACAGGCTGTTGACGGATATGATAGGCCGGCGTGGCCTGTGCCACTTCCTTCATGGTTCCCCCGCCAGCCTGAGCCATCTTAACCTCCCCATCCTGTTCCTCCTCGGCAAGATAGTCCTCTTTCTGCATTCCACTGTTCTCATCTCCAAATAAGTACAAATAGGCGGATTCTTTCATGACCCTCTGTTTATCCATATAGCGGGTATAAGACGGATCGTCTTCTGTGTCCGTCTGGTTTTTCGTCTCATATTGCTCATAAAAGCATACAAGAGGGCTTTGCCTTCCTATCCAAAAGACAATCTTCTCCCCTAAACTCTCTGGCCCTGTAAGGTCATCCCTCCTTCTGCTTTCCCACTCTCTGTTCTCCGTTTCCACTCCATAGCTATAACGGATCCAGGAGGCAAGTCCCTGTGCCAGCCACTCTTTGCCGGCATCATAGCGGAGGCTGCCTTGTCCCCCAGATGCTTGCGGCTGCCACTCCAGAACATATTTTCTCATCAAAGCCGCCCCAAGTATCACCCCAGATGCCAGCATCACTCCCCGAAGCACCCTGTCCACGCTCCATTGTCTTCGCCTTATCTTCATCACCCCGCTCTCCCATCGTGACCACTTTACCTTCCTCCGGCCGTCGTGCAGTCCCTTAAGCTCCATACTAAATTGGTTCCACGCCAGCCAGCAAAGTGATTGGCGTGGGTGTGAAAAGTAACTGCACTCCTTCTATACATATGAATCATCTCTGTGCTTCTTGCGAGTTTTCATAAAAAGCCAGATGAATCCCTTCCGAAATCGTATAGCTCAATCTCTTTAAGGTCTGGTCAATGTCCGGCGGTGTCACATAGAGGCTTCCGAATTCTGGCTCCAGGAGTTCCCGAATAAGCTGATACTGTTCGTCCGGATCAAGCTGCTCCAGGAAATCTCCCATGCCTTTGGTCTCCATATGGCCTGCCAGGGTTTTTATCAAGGTAGAGATGGTATCATGGACAATAGCAGCAGCCCCCACCACAGTTGGTACTCCGATGGCCAGGACCGGCACTCCCAGGCTCTCTCTGGTTAAGCTGTGTCTGTGGTTACCTACCCCAGAGCCTGGATGGATCCCTGTGTTAGTCAGCTGTATTGTCGTTCCCAGCCTCCGGATGCTTCTGGCCGCCAATGCATCAATGGCAAGGATCATATCCGGTTTGGTCTCCCGTATCAATCCCTTTACAATCTCCGCAGTCTCCATCCCGGTCTGGGCCATCACCCCCGGGACAATCCCGCTGAGAATGGTATCCTTGCCGTACTGCGCCAGATTCATATTCCGGTTTACCCTTATATTTCCAAGCACCTGGGGTCCCAAAGCATCCGGGGTCACCGAAGGATTCCCCAGCCCTACCGCCAGCATTTGCACCGGCCCTTTATCCGGGATCTCCTGTTTTCTCTTTAACTCCTTTACCATTTTTTTAAGCTGCGCCGCCAACTCCTCGGATACTTCCCTATGGTATCCCTCATCCTCTTTTCCCAGATCATCCGCCTCTATCGTCACGTACGTCCCCTTAGGCTTTCCCATGGCCTTTGCCCCCCTGCCATCCAGGATCACCACCTCCGTCAATTTTATATTGCCGGAAGCCCGTTTCCATTCCTTTAAAGACACTCCGTTTACTTCCCCTCCGTCACCGGGAAAACTCTCTTTCTCCTCCACTGCCAAATCCGTTCTGATCTCAAACATATCTCGCTCCTCCTAAACATTTCTTTTATGGAACTAATATTACTATCTGAACAGTTACCTCTACCTGTTATTTTTCCTTAAAAACATGGAAAATATGTATTGACATTCCTTGTCTAATTCGATAAAATATCTAAGTATGTTTACATTGAACTGTCCGTGTCCAGGTTTTGATGCAAACCAGAGAATCCAAATCATATAACAAATTTATCGGAGGTGTCCAGATTGGCTAACATTAAATCTGCTAAAAAAAGAATTTTAGTAAGCGAGACCAGAGCTGCTCGCAACAAGGCAATCAGATCCAGAGTGAAAACTGCTATGAAGAAGGTAGACGCTGCTGTTGCTGCCGGTGACAAGGCTGCTGCACAGGCATGTTTAACAAGCGCTGTCTCCGAGATTGAGAAGGCTTGCTCCAAGGGCGTATATCACAAGAACAATGCTGCTAGAAAAGTATCCCGCGTCAGCAAAGCGGTAAGTTCCATGGCTTAATGAATTCAATCTTTCTTTATTGAACGACATCATGATAAAAATAATCGGGTAAAAAGACCTCCAATCTGCAGGTGTGGCAGTTGGGAGGTCTTTCTATTTCTAATATTGTTTTGCAATCAAAAGTTCTACCGCCAGCCTCTCATTCAGCCGTCCGGTCTTCACCGCTTCCTCTGCGTCCACACACAGATTCACATAGGACAGGATCTGTTCCCTGCTAAAGCTTCTGGCCTGGGGCATCACCTTTCCCACCACAAAGGGCTGCATCTTTAACCGGGAGGCGATGCTTCCCTTGTCCATTCCCTGTCCCATCAGTTCCTTTACCTGAAGAATCTGGTTAAACTGGCGTGCAATGAGAAACAGGATCCTCATAGGCGGTTCTTTCAGCGTCAGCAGATCCTCATACAGTTCCATAGCCGCTTTCGTCTTTCTGGTGACAATAGCTGAGACCATGTCAAAGATCTTGTTGGTAACCCTGACCGTGCAAATATCCTCCACATCCTGATCCGTAACCACATCCCTTCCCATGGTATAGCTGATCAGCTTCTCCAATTCCATCTGGATATTTTCCATATCGTCTCCGGTCTTGCTTAAAAAAAGTTCCATGGTCCTGCCGGTAATCTTTTTTCCTTCCTTTGCCAGGATCTTTCCCGCCCAGGATGCCAGCTGGCCGGCATTCTGCCTGGTCATCTCCGCCCCATATCCCAGCTCCTTCACCTTCTTATACAGCCGGTTTCTCTTGTCAACCTCAGATTCTACAAACAGAATGTGAGTGCTGGCCGGCATATGGGGAAGATATTCCACCAGGGCATCCGCCCCTCCACTTTTAAACAGGCCGCTGTCCTCGATGACAATCAGCCGCTTGTCCCCAAAAAATGGCATGGTATCCGCCAAACTGATGATCTCCTTCAGATCCAGCCCTTTCCCTTCGAAAAAATGGCTGTTCATCGTGTCATCTCCTGCTATGGCCTCTCTCATCTGATTCTTGTAACTTCTCTTTAAAAACGCCTCTTCTCCGTAGATCAGATAAACCGGTTGAAACGTCTTGTTTTTTATATCCTGCGCCAATACTTTCATTCTTTAAGGCCTCCGCTTTCTTGATATTATCATTATACGATGTTGAATTGCTCCCCACTATGGGCTACTTTTTCATGTTTTTGGCGGATTCCAAAGTCAAAAATCCTCTTGCAAGCAAATTTACATCGGATTTCCAACCTTTCGACCCTGGTATCATTATAATTAGTAACAGTAAAAAATCAATATGGAACTCTTTTTTAGCCAATCTTTTTGCGCCGACGGTTATCGGATGGTTACCTTCCTGCCGTCTGTCTCCACAGTCACTGCGCCATGTTCCATCGTCACCAGGTATTGGATTCCCTGTTCCTCCAGCCGTTTTACCGTCTCCGGACTGGGATGCCCATACCGATTCCCCTGGCCGCAGGAGATAACCACACAGTCCGGGTCAATATATTTTAAAAATTCCTCACAGCTTGAATACGCTGATCCATGATGGGCTGCCTTCAGAATCTGTACACCTGCTTTTTCTGTTCTGCTTCCTTTTGCACGGCTTCGCTTTTTCTCCTGCCTCAGCCATTCCATTTCCCCTTCTTCACTCATATCCCCTGTCAGAAGAATCCCGGTCTCTCCATAGCCTGCCTGTATGAACAGGGAATGTTCGTTTCTATCCTGACTTCTTCCCTCCTGCCCGGCATACAGACACCGTAATTCCAACTCCCCTTCCCGGATAGAGCCTCCCTCCTTCATCCAATGTAGGTTCACGCCCATTTCCTTTGCCAGTTCCACCAGCTCTTTATAGGCCTGATCCTCCTTTCCCAACCAGGGAAGAACCAGATGCTTGATCCGGATTCCACAAGAAGATTCTAACAGATAGGAAAGCCCGGATATATGATCCTTATCTCCATGGCTTACGATGGCATAGTCAATCTGTGATATTCCCTGGCTTTTCAAAAACGGTTCCACGACCTGCTCTCCCAGCCGCTTTTCATCACTGCTTCCACAGTCCACCAGGATCACAGTTTCTTCTGTCCTTAAGCAGATACCGTCTCCCTGCCCCACATCCAAAAACACAGCCTTAAATCCTTCCTGAGACGGTGCCTTAAGAAGTATCCATCCAACCGCCATCCCGGCCAGAAGCACAGAAATCCTCCAGATCTTTCCTTTTCCGCTGTTTCTTTCTCCATGCTTCCCACACCTGCTACTTCCTTCTCCTTTGCTTTCCTTTACTGCGCTTCCCTTCTCTTGGCTTTTCCACGCTGCAGCCACTATCAGAAGCCACACGCCTCCATACACTCCAATCTGCCACAGCCTAGGCCTTCCCACAATCTGAACCGCCCCTGGAACCTTAAGAAATTCGGTACAAAGCCTCTGGTAAAGCGCCAGAATATAATGCCCTGTCCCTATGGCCATCTCTCCTGCCCACAGAGCCGTACCCTCCGGCAAAATCCCTGCTGCTCCCAGCCATCCTCCGGCTGCCCCCAGCCCGATCCCTGCCAATCCGGATAGCAGCACATAACCCAAAAGAGGAATGACCACAAGGTTCAGGGCCATCCCATAGACCGGGTATTCAAAATAATGATACACAATCACAGGGCAGGTGACCATCTGAATCACTCCGTTTAAAAGAAGGGTTTTCTCCCACCGGCTCTTTGCCTCCAGCCAATGAATAAGCACCGGCAATACGCTTCCTATAGCCAGAACCGCCCCAAAGGACAGCTGGAATCCTGACTGGAACAGATAAGAAGGCGACTGGGCCAACAGAAGAAGGGCCGCCACCGCCATAGCAGACAACATGTCATACGTCCGTCCCATCCTGGCAGCCAGAAGCTGAAGACACAGCATCACCACTGCCCTTACCACGCTGGCAGAGCCTCCAGTCAGGATTCCATAGCTGATTGTCACAACCGCTGCTGTCATGCCTGCCTTCCCAAATCCTAAACCGGCTTTCCTAAGGAGGCTATAGAGCCCCATACCGATCAACGATACATGAAGCCCGCTGACAGCCAGAAGATGGGCGATCCCATTTTTCTGATACAGCTTTTGTATCTCCCCGGAAAGTTCCTGTTTCTCCCCCAGAACCACTGCCTGGAATACCCCTAAGTCCTCCTGGCTGCACACGCCCTTAAGAATCTTCCCTGCCCCTTCTTTGATCCTGTAAATCCCGTCCAAATAAGGGGAATATTCCTGGCAGACGATCTTAATGTTCCCACTGTACATCCTCCCCTCAATACCAAGGGCATGATAATAGGCTCCATAATCAAACTCCCCTGGATTCCCTGGCCTTTTAAATCCTTCCAGTTCCCCTCTGGCCAAAACCCGCATACCGATCCGAAGTTGAGAAATCTCTCCCTGTCCACCCTGCCTCGTACCATAATCCACATACACCAGCACCGACGGGTACTCAGATATCTCTCCCCTGTCGCGCAGAACCACATTCCTAAGCTTAAGGGACATGGATCTTTCTCCGTACCCTATAGAAGCCACATCTCCTTCCAGTTCCAGGTTCTTTCCCTCCATCCTTTCAAGCACCTGATCCCTCCAGGCTGTCTGCTTCTGGTCTCCAAGCATCCGCCCCATTCCAAGCATCAGAAAAAGAGGCAGGATCCACCATAGCCAACTTCTGCCTCTTCCTTTCCCTTTCCTCCACAGATAACAGACTCCGGCTGTCATAAGCACCAGAATCCCTGGGAACCATCCCACCGGCAGCAGAACGCATACCTCTCCAAG
The DNA here is from genome assembly GCA_021769025.1 of Enterocloster bolteae. Next base: position 2,903 of record JAETTS010000005.1, on the reverse strand, counting down.
TACGAATCCCCCCGCTGCACAAATCAGTGGTCGTTTCATATTCAGTTATTACTCCGTTTCTCCTAATTCCAGGTTTCTTTCAAACTGGGTGTTCAGGGATATTACATCCCGAAACATCACATCCTGGCTTCCATTGATCGTTATCTGTACTTTATTCACATAGGAAATCTCACACAGAGAATTTACGATGGAATAAATGGGAATATATTCTTTCACTTCCAGTCCATTGTTTAAAAATGCAGTATCAAAGTTGATATAGCATACGTTTTCATTCACAGACACGTTCAGCAGTTTGGCATCCAATGGAAGCGTGGCATATCTTCCCAGGGACTGGGGGCCCTTTAGCAGTTCCTCCACAACCAGTTTCTCCAGAGAAGTATTGGTGCTGTGCACCACATCCCGCTTCTCTTCCACAAGCCGTTCCCCTGTCTCATCTGCAAAAAACAGAGTCAGGTTGGTTTTTTCAAATGTATTGACATCGCTGATACTCTCGATAAAGTCTGAGTCCGCCAGCATTCCCACCGGCTTTCCGGCCAGATCTAACAGCGGCTGGTCTGCCACATAGATATTGATATAATCAACCCCGTCGATCTGAGTCAGCGTCTTGGCCAGTGCCGCCCTGCACAGAATCTCCCTGGAAGAATCCATGTTGGCCCGATTGGTGTATCCGTTATCAAAGTACAGGTACAACACCTGGTTCTCTGGCTGATACTGATATCCCAGATATCCTACCTTATCTGACAATGCCACCTGGCTGTCCACATCGTTAGGCACATTTAAAAACTGATCCATCAATTCCTGAATCAGAGCATCCCTGTCCACAGTCTCTGTCGTATATTCCCATGGTGCCAGCCGTATCTGGGACGAGCTGAGATAATAGATCCGATAAACATTCTGGGACTCTGACTTTGTATCTGTATTCTGCCTTCCCTGGCAGCCACTTGCCGCAAACAGTATGAGAAGAAGCAGAATGCCAACTATCTTGTTTTTCATATGCTGCCTCCTCTTATGAAATGTAATTAAGCGGAATCCTTACTGTAAAGGTTGCGCCTTCCCCCTCTTTGCTTAGTAACCGAATGGCTCCATGATGCATCAGGATCACATTTCTGGTAATCGAAAGCCCTAAGCCGGTTCCCCCTGTCTCCCTGGACCGGGCTTTGTCCACCCGGTAGAAACGTTCAAAAACCCGCTCCTGGTAATCTTCCGGAATCCCAATCCCTGAATCCGCCACCTTTACATAGAAAAATTTATGGTCTGCATCCAACACCACATGCACCCACCCGTTCTCCACGTTGTACTTGATGGCATTCTCCACCAGATTATTGATGGCCAGGGATAGCTTCGTCTCATCCACATCTGCCACCACATCCCGGATGCTCTCAAAAACCAGTTCCACGTTCCGCTTCTGGGCGATGGGGCGAAGACGCTTTAAAATCTGCTGAACCAATGCATTGATATCCACCTGGGCCACATTCAACTCTGCAGCTGCCTTCCCCATCTTCACCATGGACAAAAGATCATCGATGATTTTGCTTTCCCTGTCAATCTCATCCGATATGTCACTCATAAACTCCCGGTAAAGTTCCACAGGGGCCTCATCCATCCCCATCAGGGAATCCGCCAGCACCCGAATGGAGGTTATGGGCGTCTTCAATTCATGAGATACATTAGACACAAATTCTTCACGGGACTGATCCACTTCTTTCAGCTTGGTTATGGTGCTTTGAATCGAGCTGGAGATATGGCTGGTCTCCTTATATGTATTGACAGAAATCGTCTCATCCAGATTCCCGTCCGCCACTTTATCCAGGATCTCCTGAAGCCTAGCAAATGGTTTCATCAGTACTGCCACAAACAGAACAATGACCAAGGCAAGAATCCAGGAAGCCATCATCACAAAAAAAGTTGACTTTTCCTCCACCCGGTCAACATTGGACAGAATGTTCTCCGTGGATACAGTCATCAGAAGCACTCCCTGAACGCCTTTTTCCTGTTCGTTGTTGTAGATAGGCGTGGTCAGGGCAAAATAGTGCTTTTCGTTTTCGTAGACCGTGCTGTTCTCTCCCCGAAAACACTTTAGCACAGGAGCAGACACATGAAATCTTCCCTCCAGAAGCTTAAACGTATCCTTAATAATACGGAAGTTCTGGTCTACAATTACAATCCTGCCATTGAAAATATCCGCGATGGTATCCAATTCCTTGTCCAGCAGCGCATCTCTGGTATCTGCACTTAAGTACCCGGCTCTGGTCAGACGGTCACTGGTAATCAGGCACTGGTTCTGTACCTCTATGACCCTTCCGTCAATCTGCGTCTGCTTAAAAGACTGCCTCATGGCTCTGCTCTGAATAAACATGGGAAGGATTCCCACAAGGAGGGCAAATAAAACCAGCGGAAGCTTCATACTGGCAGGATAATTAAGCGATATCCTGCGCCAGTCAAAGAAACCCTTCATCAATCCAGCACCTTTGAACATGCGATTGCCAGAGAACCTGGCCCGATGTGGCAGCTGATAATCAACGACAGCGGTGCCATCACAATGTCTCTCACCTGCGGGAATAACTCTCTTAAACTCTTCTCCAGTTCCAAAGCCGCCTCCTCATTTTCCGTATGGGCAATCTCAAGATGAATGTTGGATCCTGACGCATCCCCGAACCGCTCTTCAAAGTCTCTGGTCATAGCGGTGATCATGATGGATTTGGCCTGCTTCATCGTTCTGGCCTTGGCAAATGCATCCAGCTTCTCGCCCTGTATCTGCAGTACCGGCTTGATCCGAAGAAGGGTTCCCAGAGCCGCTGCCGCCGGTGTGATCCGTCCGCCTTTCTTCAGATACTTCAGCGTGTCCACGGTAATATAGATGCTGGATTCAAACTTCATCTCCTCCAGCTTCTCCTTTATCTTTC